>JBKPLN010000338.1:0-2610 GCA_046731635.1 Pseudomonadota bacterium
GTAAGCGCTTCACGTTGTTTCGCAGGACGGCTTACGGTTGAGGAATGGCATGAGTCCCGCTGCCAAATGCAGACGACTGGCCACGATGCTGTGCGCCAAAGCGGATCTGGAGTGCGATCCTGAGGTCAGGGCCGAGTGGAAGTACATCGCACGTGGCTATCTTATTTTGGCTAAGCAGTTTGAGCAAAATGGCTGCAAGACCATTAGCTACGCGTCCTTCCCACGGGTTCGCGACCTCGACGAAGAAGCGGCCTAACGTTTTTTCTCAGCAGCCGCTCACGCTGGCAAATATTCGCTTCCGGCCGATGATCCGGTCGACATCGCGCATGTCACACGACCCTATGGTGTGCTCAGTTGAACCCCGGGTGGTTTCATGCGTTGCATTTCCTATTGGAGATGCACATGCGGGTGTTAGCCATATTGGCCGGCATGTTCTTGGTTACCTGCCCCGCGAGCGCAAAATCTCTCGTCGCCGAAGCAATCAACAATGCTCAGTTTGGTGCGTCATTCGCATCAAAGCAGGCCATAAGCCCGCTTTTGATTAAAGCCGAGATATTGCTGGCACGAGCACATTTTTCGTCCGGCGAGATCAGCGGAAGAGCAGGCGAAAATCTCAACAAAGCAATCGCTGCTTTCGCAGAAGCGCAGGGGAAAGCAACTAAAAAGCTTGATCGGGAGCTTTGGGACAAGCTTGTCTCGATGTCGGCTGCTCCGGTCGTAGTAGATTACACGATTTCTGAGGCGGACATGCGCGGGCCTTTCGTGGACAAAATCACAGACAAAATGGAAATGATGCAGGACCTGCCGCGCCTCGCGTACACCTCCCCAAGGGAAGCACTGGCCGAAAAATTTCACATGAGTCCGGAATTGTTGTCAGCGCTCAATCCGGGGGAAAAATTTGACGTGGCCGGGCGCACTATCTTGGTTGCCAACATACCGACGGGGTCATTACAGGAGAAAGTCAACCGCATACGAGTCGATAAGGCCAGGCAGGAGCTGAGGGCGTTCGACGCTGGTGGCAAACTACTGGCCTACTATCCGGCGACCGTGGGAAGTGGAGAAAAGCCAGTCCCAAGCGGCACTTTGAAGGTAACGGCTGTAAAGAAGAATCCCACGTACCATTACAATCCGGCCTACGCATTCAAAGGAGTTAAGACTTCCAAGCCATTCACTATCGAACCGGGTCCCAACAATCCAGTGGGTGTCGTTTGGATTGGTCTGACGGGTGAAGGCTACGGCATTCATGGCACTCCAGAGCCGGGCAAAGTCGGCAAGACGCAGTCGAACGGATGCGTGCGTCTGACGAATTGGGACGCCCTGCAACTCGCTTCTGGTGTGTCGAAGGGAACCTCGGTTGATTTCATTGGCGAACAGAAACGTACGGGAAGCCGGCATAGGCGGCATGGCTGAGTGCGAAACTAACGGTTAGCTTCCAAAGATGTCCGCTTATGGTTTCTTGATGGACATCGCGTTTGCACACGCCGAATGTCCGCTTTCGGGGTAAAGCAGACATCACAAACAGACCTAAATCGTTGGCCCTTGGTCCAACTCGACCAATCACGACAGCCCGGCTTAAACTCTTACTAAGAGTGCTGTGGGGTCCGTGTCGGAACGCGGCGATGCCAGCGCTCGGCTTTCTTGCATTGGTCGGTTTGGTCTTGATTGCATCGCTGTTCGTTGCGGATGCAACGCTCGAGCCCGCTTCGCCTGTAATAGTCACCAGTCAACGCTCCGGTCTGCCAGTGTCCCGGCATCCCGAGGCGATACAAGGTCTTTCCATTGCGCCAGTACCCGCGCCCGACATGACATCGCAAGCTGTACCCGCTGCTCAGCCCAAGTCGGCGCCTGACGCCCTGGCGAAGATCGAGTCTGCGGCGCGTGAGGCTCGGGCCGAAGTGCCAACCAAAAAAGCGCGGGTGGAGGCGTCAGCCAAAAAGGCGCGGGCCGAAGCGCCAGCCCAAAATCAGCACGTTACACAGCCCAACCACTACCAACAGACCCCTTTGACCGACCGATTTTCCATTAAGGGTTATTAAAGCCTGACCCAGTTTCCGCCGCCTTCAGTCTGACTTGTTGAAGGCACAAAAGGGGAATCGTTGCGACAAGACGCAACATGCGGGCGGCCTGACTTGAGGCCTAAAAAAATTAGGTTTTGATATCCGCCGGCAGTTTACCGCCGTTGGCAGCGAGCTTTGTCATGATCTGCTTGTGCAACCAGACATTCATCTTGGCTGAATCTTTGGTATTGCCGGTATAGTGCAGTTCTTTGGCAAGTTGTTTGCGCGCTGACAGGCTGCTGTCGAGATCGAGCGCCTTCATCAGGTCGACGATTGAGGTTCGCCACGCAAGCTTCTCGCCTTTGGCTGCTGCCGCCTTGTCGACGATCGCGGCAATGTCGACGGTTTGTGCGGGTGGTGCGCTTGGCGCGGCGGTCGGTGAGGCCCTCGCCTGCGCCGAGCCTTTACCGAAGATGGCCCCCATAATGCTTCCGAAGATGCTCATGACATTCCTCCAGCTATTTGGCGGACAAACGAATATGCTGCTGCGCTGCTTTCAGAAAATAAGTTTATTCAATTTCACGCACCCGCGAAATGGCATTGTTACGAGTCG
>JBKPLN010000339.1:0-2623 GCA_046731635.1 Pseudomonadota bacterium
CTGCTGCTGTTGTCCGCCGAAAAACGGAAATTGCGCCTGAGCCGGCGATACCAGGGTCGTTTCGATCGCGACAACGCCCGCGCAGTCGAGCGCCGCGAACAGCACCGCAGCGAGGAGCCAACGCGAAAACCGGTGTTTGCCAGTCATGCTGACCGCTCACTGCGTGACGAATTCGGCGTGTGTGAAGGCTTGCCCTCGCCGCCCACCGCCATGGACCAACAGCGCCCGCGAAATGTCAATTCAAACTTGGCGAAATACCATCGTTAACGCGCCCGCAACTGATCGAGCACGCCCGCAGAGGCAAACCCGTCCGGAATTCGGCCGTTTTTGGCCTGGAATTCGCGAATCGCGGAACGAGTCTTGACGCCGAGAAGCCCGTCCGGCTCGCCGACATCAAAGCCGTGGCGCGAAAGCAGTTGCTGCAGTTCCAGCCTCTCGACGCGCGACAACACGCGCTCGTACCGAGGCCATTCCTGGACAAATGGGCCGCTCCCACGCAGCCGATCTGCCAGATGTCCGATCGCTAGCGCATAGGCCTCGGCAGGATTGTATTTCATAATGACGTTGAAATTGGCGAGCATCAGGAAACCCGGTCCCTGGATACCCGCCGGGACCAGCAAGAAAGCCTGGTCATCGGGCCGGGCAAACGGTTGACCGTTCGCGCGCCTGATCCCGTGCCGCTCCCACTCGCGAATGCTCATCGGCCGCGCGTGATCGGCAAGCAGGAAATTGAACGTCGTCGGCACCACGACCTCGTAGCCCCAGCTGCGGCCCGGGATCCAACCATCCTGCTTTAGGTTGTTGGCGGTGGAAGCAATGATGTCCGGCACCGAATCGACGACGTCGCGGCGTCCATCGCGGTCAAAGTCCACCGCATATTTCTTGAACGAGGTGGGCATGAACTGGGTCGGGCCAAATGCACCGGCCCAGGAACCGACGAGATGATCGGGTCGGACATCGCCGCGTTGGAGGATTTCGAGCGTCGAGAGAAATTCCTCGCGGAAAAAGTTTTGCCTCCGGCCGATGCAGGCAAGGGTGGCGGTTGAACGAACCACAGGCCGCTCGCCAATAAGTGTTCCGTAGTTGGTTTCGACGCCCCAGATCGCGGCGATCGTGTAGCGATCGACACCATAGGCGCGCTCCACGGCGTCAAACGTGCTGCGATATTTCTCGAGCAGCGCGCGGCCCTGCTCGATCCGCTCGGGGTTCACCAGGATGTCCAGGTAATCCCAAAAGGACTTGGTGAACTCCGGCTGGTTGTCGAGCAGATCCATGATTCGCAGGTCGGGCGTCAGCGAACCGGCATACTTCTGGAACACGCTTCGCGAGACGCCGCGGTGCGCGGCGGCGGGCCATAGCCGGTCAATGCAGCCGTGGAAATTTGCGGCCGCGGCGCGGATGGCGTCCGCCGTCATCAGCGGGTGACCGGACGCGCCCGATTCCCCGCTCCAGGGCGGCGCTGTCTGTGCCGTCGGCGGCAGCGCGCCGGTCGTCACCGGAAAACGGGCATCCTGCGCGTCTTGCGCCGCCACAAACCCACAACCAGCCGCCACGATCGCTGCGCCGATCAAAAAAGGCCACGCTTTGCGCATTCCCTCCCCTCGACCCATAACCCGGTACGCCGAATATATGGCTGACCCGATATCATTTCAGCAGCGTTAATGGTGTAGCTTCTTGGCAGAAACGTGCTCTTCTACCGGCCCGCCATGGCGTCCCGACGAATATGACCCTGAAAATCCTCGCATGACACATATCCGAAAAGCCATATTTCCCGTCGCCGGGCTTGGAACTCGCTTTTTGCCGGCGACCAAGGCCATGCCAAAAGAAATGCTACCAGTGGTCGACCGGCCGCTTATCCAGCACGTTGTGGACGAGGCACGGCAGGCCGGGATCGAGCACTTCATCTTTGTGACCGGTCGAAACAAGAGCGTGATCGAGGACCATTTCGACCGCCAGTTCGAACTCGAGTTAACCTTGATAGAGCGCGGAAAGAAGACCGAGCTCGCGCTGCTGTCGGAGGACCTCCCTGAGGCCGGCACCGTCAGCTTCACCCGCCAGCAATCTCCGCTCGGCCTTGGGCACGCGGTGTGGTGCGCGCGGGAGTTGGTTGGCCATGAACCATTCGCCCTTTTGTTGCCGGACGTCCTCGTCCAGCACACCCGAGGATGCCTCGCGCAGATGATCGACGCGGCGAAGCAGCTCGACGCCAATGCCAATATCGTTGCCGTTGAGAAGGTGCCGCAGGAGCGGGTGCACATGTACGGCGTTGTCGGCGTTGGCGCTCCGAAGGGGAAAGCGTTTGCGATCACGAAGATGGTTGAAAAGCCGAAAGCGAGCGAAGCGCCGTCCAATCTTTCGATTACCGGACGATACATCCTGCAGCCGCAGATTTTTGAGCTCCTGGAAAAGCAGGCTGCCGGCGCCGGCGGCGAGATTCAGCTCACCGACGCCATGCTCGCGCTATCGCATTCCCAGCCTTTCTATGGTCTTGAATTCGAGGGGCGCAGCTTCGACTGCGGCTCCAAGATCGGCTTTCTCGCGGCCAATGTGGCCTACGGCCTCGAGCGTGCAGATATCGCGCCAGACTTGCGCACCGAAATGCGTCGCCTGCTCGATGGCAAAT
>JBKPLN010000340.1:0-1695 GCA_046731635.1 Pseudomonadota bacterium
CCGGATGGTGGGCGATTCGCTCATGTCCGGAACCTCATCCTCATCCGGTGAAGTCTCATTCATATCGGAGAGCACGGTGACACCCTCAGTCCTCAACCTCCACGCGTAAATCGCCCGTCACTTGTCCGACCTGCGCGTGGAGAGAGCCATCCGGCTTGCGTTCAAATCGTAGATCCACGGAGGCCTTGCCTATCCGTAAATGGCGGAGCTCCACCTGGTTGATGAATTCCGGCAAAAACGGCTTCACCACTTTCAGTCGCGTGTTGAACGCATCAGGGATGATGCCTAAAAATGTCTCGAGGAGAAAGGGAATCGCTCCGGCCGCCCATGCCTGTGGATGGCATGCGACTGGGTAGCGAACAGGTTGGCCGTATTCCTCACGCCCGAACCCCGTGAACAACTCCGGAAGACGGTAATCTTCGAACTCCATGGCGGCTTCGAGAAGGCCGACAAAGATACGGCTGGCCTCGTCCTGATATCCATAACGCCGGAAGCCGGCTGCGATGAGCGAATTATCGTGCGGCCAGACGGTGCCCAGGTGATACCCCATCGGGTTATAACGTCGCTCTTTGTAGGACAACGTACGGATCCCCCACCCGTTGAACATGTCGGGCCTCATCAGACGGTGAACGACCCGCTCGGCCTTCTGCTTGTCCGCAATGCCGCTCCACAGCGCATGCCCGGCATTGGAAGACATCACTCGGCAGGGACGGCGCTCCGCTTCCAACGCCAAGGCAAAACAGCCTTCCTCCTCCACCCAAAAGTCATGATTGAAACGTGCAGCCAAGGCCCCGGCTTCCGCCCGCAACCGCACGGCATGTTCGCGCTCACCGACGCGTTCATACAGATCGGCAATTTCCATCTTGGCCATGTAGACATAGCTTTGCACTTCGACCAAGGCGATGGGCGGCTCAGCCAATCGGCCATCCTCGGTCACGATGGCATCCCCTGAGTCCTTCCATCCTTGATTGAGCAGGCCCTTGTTCGTGTTGCCCACATAACTGACATATCCGTTGCCGGCAACGTCGCCATAGGTGTCGATCCAATGCAGCGCGCGTTCAATGGGAGTGCGCAACTCTTCAAACAGGACAAGATCCCCGGTCCAATGTGCGTAGCGGCTCATGAGGATGAGAAAGAGCGGCGTGGCATCGATGGTGCCGTAGTACGGCGTGTGCGGGATCTTGTTCATCTTCGCCAACTCGCCGACGCGCAGCTCGTGAAGAATCTTTCCGGGCTCCTCATCCCGCCAGTCATTGACCTGTGCTCCTTGATAGCGCGCGAGCAAGCGGAGCGTGGCCGCCGCCGTATCGGACCAGAAGGCCAGGGTCTGGAGCGACGTGACGAGGCAGTCCCGTCCGAACAAGGTGACGTACCACGGCACGCCGGCGGCAAAAAATTCGTCGCCTCCAATCGATGTTTTCAACATGTGCAGATCCATCAGCGATCGGCGCATGACGCGGTTGAGCAACAGGCTGTCGCTATGAAACTCCGTTTCACGCCTCATCCATTGCTCGCAGGACGCTTTGATGCCCTGGGTGACCGCGTGCAAATCTCGATACACACTGGTCTGTGCGAACAGCCGGTTCGGCTGATCCTCCGATTCTGCGAGGGCAAGGGAAATGCGGATCTGCTTGGTCTCGTTCGGCTTGAGCGCGATATCAAACTGAACGGCGTTCCCTCTCACCTGGGTTGGGA
>JBKPLN010000341.1:0-3991 GCA_046731635.1 Pseudomonadota bacterium
GCGAAGGCGACACCGGTCGCAATCGAGCCGATGGTCTATGCCTATCGTGGCTTTGTGCTGGGCCTTACGATGCCAAGCATGCCGGCCGCGAGCTGGTGGGCGCGCGTGAGGGTCGCCAACGGCGTCGGCTTACTGCTCGCAACCAATGACCTGCCGGAAATATGGCGCGCGCGCATATCTGCCATGTTCGGAGCGACAGAGATTGCCGAATATTTCGACGAACCTCGGGGGGTATTTCGCGCTGCGGCGTTCGTCAATGGCAAGCTGGTGGGCTGTCTTTTCCTGGGCAAGAGCGAGACGGCGGCGCACTGGGATATAATGAAAGCTGCATTCGCGGGCGAAGCGCTCGGCGAAGTGGAGAGGCGCGCGGTCCTGTCGGGCAAATCAACCAACGGCATTGCCAATCCCGGACCTTTGATCTGTGCTTGCTTCGGCGTCGGTCTCAACGCCATCCGTGCCGCGCTTGCAGGCGGCACGGCGGCAAGCGTAGAAGACATCGGAATTACGCTGCGCGCCGGCACGAACTGCGGCTCATGCCTGCCAGAGCTCAAGAGGATCGTCGCTCATGAACGAATCGCGCAAACCGCTTGAGACCAGCTCGCCGCACATGGATGGGCTGGCGCGGCTGCCGATATTCCTGGCGCTTGAGGGCAAACGGGCCGTGCTGGCGGGAGGAAGTGCGGCGGCAGCCTGGAAAGCAGAATTGTTGTCGGCATCTGGCGCCATCGTCGAAGTCTATGCGTCCGATCCCAGTGAGGGGCTCGTTCAACTTGCCGGAAGACCGCCACGCGGCGCGATCAGAATCGACCGTCGTGCGTGGACGCCCCGCGACTTGAAAGGTGCCGCGGTCGCAATCGGGGCCTTCGAAGACGACGAAGGCGCGGCGGCGTTTGCATCTGCCGCGCGCGCCGCCGGCGTTCCGGTCAATGTCATCGACAAGCCGGCGTTCTGCGATTTTGCCTTTGGCGCGATCGTCAATCGATCGCCGCTTGTGATCGGCATATCGACGGACGGTGCTGCGCCGGTCTTTGCGCAGGCGATCCGCGCCAAGATCGAAGCCCTGCTGCCGAGTGGCTTTGCGAACTGGGCCGCCGCCGCGGCGCGCTGGCGCAGCGCGATCAAGACGTCCGGTCTGTCATTTTCAGGACGACGAAAGTTCTGGCAGATTTTTACGGCTTATGCCGTCGCCAATCCGCAAAGTGAACCAGCCGAGGGAGATCTCGAGCGTTTCGTTGCCGAGGTAAGGGGTCTAGGCGCAGCGGTCGAAAACGGTTCGGTGACCCTTGTTGGAGCAGGACCGGGAGATCCTGAGTTGTTGACGCTGCGCGCGGTGCGGGCCTTGCAATCGGCGGACGTGATCCTGTTCGACGATCTCGTCTCCGGCGAGATCCTCGATTTTGCTCGTCGCGAAGCGAGAAAAATGCTGGTTGGAAAAACGGGCTTCGGCCCCTCCTGCAAGCAGGAAGACATCAACGAATTGATGGTCGGCCTCGCGCGGCAGGGCAAACGCGTCGTGCGCCTGAAGGGCGGCGATCCGCTGATCTTTGCGCGCGCGGGCGAGGAGATCGAAGCCTGCCGGGCCGCGAACATCGCTGTCGAGGTCGTGCCTGGCATCACGGCGGCGCAGGGCGCTGCCGCAACGCTTGGCCTCCCGCTCACCGACCGAGGCCATGCCCGCCGGCTGCAATATGTTACCGGTCACGCGAAGGACGGCGAGTTGCCGGATGATTTCGACTGGCGAAGCCTGGCCGATCCTGCCGCCACCACGGCGATCTACATGCCGGCGCGCACGCTCGCAGCACTGGTCAAGAAAGCGACGGCCAAAGGTCTCAATCCAGGCACGCCGGCGCTGGCGATTGCGCGCGCTACGCGACCGGACCAGACGGTCGTCACCGCGCCGATCGGCGAACTCCCCGACCGGCTGGCGCAGATGAGCCTGCCCGGGCCGCTGCTGGTGATGATTGGGAAGACGATCGGCGAAAAATCCGCTGCACGCGAGGCCAGACGTCGCATTCAACGCGCGTTGTAGCGGATCGGCACAACGATCGGGATTTGCGCGCCGGGGACCTCCGGTGGAGGCGGCGGCAAGGGCTGCGCCCGGGCGACCAAGGTCAGCGTTTCCCGATCAAGGATGCTCGAGCCTGAACTTGAAACGATGCGCGCGTTGTGCACGCCCCCGCTGCGATCGACGCTGAATGCGAGTTGCGCCACGCCGCGCTCGCCCCGCGACTGTGCCTCCGAGGGATAGCGCTTGTAGCGCTCGAGCCTTGCGACCAGCTGCGACTTCCAGTTTGGCACTGCGTCGGAATTACGCGAAGAAGCGCCTGGCATCGGCGCGGCCGCGCGTTGTGCCTTTTGTTCGGCCGTGCTCGGTGCGCTGGAGAGACTCGCGTGCTTCTGCTTCGGCTTGTTCTCCTTCGGCTTTTCGATCGGCTTCGGCGGAGGCGTGACCGCGAGCGGCTCTGCTTTCGGGTCAGGCGGTAGTTCGACCTTTTCGATCGGCTTCTCCGGCTCCGGTTCCGGCTCTGCCTCGCTTTGCTGCGGACCAGGCGGCAATTCGTTTGGCGTGATATTGGGTGAGACCGGCACAGGGGCCAGTTCGATCATTACCACCGGCGCGTTGGCGACCAGATCGGAGTCCTCTCCCCAGCGCGCAAACAGTGCTGCGGCACCAACCGCGTGGAAGCCCACGGCCAGCGCAAAACATGCTCCCCAGCGCGCAGCGTCCGGCCAGCGGCGGATGGGGAGTGCCTGATGCGCGGCGGCCATGGCTACAACTTCTCGGCTTCGAGACCGACCAGCGCGACATGCAAGTAGCCGGCGCCGCGCAATTCATTCATAAGGCTCATCAGTTCGCCATAAGGCACGGTCTTGTCGGCGCGAAGAAAGACGCGTTGCTGCTTGTCGCCGGCCGTCGCCCGATCGAGCGCAGCGGCAAGCCCAGCACGATTAACGGCGTCGTTGTCGAGCGAAACACTCAGATCAGATTTAAGCGTGAGGAACAGCGGCTTTTCGGGTCGCGGCACTCGCTCGGCATTGGAGGCCGGCAGGTCGACGGAAATGTCAACTGTCGCGAGCGGCGCCGCAATCATGAAGATAATGAGCAGCACGAGAATCACGTCGATGAATGGCGTGACGTTGATCTCGTGAACTTCGCTCAGTTCCTCGTCGCCATGGTCAAGACGGACACTCATCGTAACTACTCGGCGGCTATGGCGCGACGACGTTCCGCGGGCCGCTCATCGAAGGAACCACGGTCGAGATCGCGGCTGACGATGCGCAGAATCTCCGCGGCGGCATCGGCATGAAGCGCGCGGTACCCGGCAATCCAGCGTGAAAACACATTGTACATCACAACGGCAGGGATTGCTGCCACCAGGCCAAGCGCTGTTGCGAGGAGCGCTTCGGCGATACCCGGCGCCACCACCGCCAGGTTTGTGGTGTGCGACTTCGAAATGCCGATGAAACTAGTCATGATGCCCCAGACGGTGCCGAACAAACCGACGAATGGGGCAGTGGCGCCGATGGTGGCGAGGATGCCGGTGCCGCGGATCATGCTGCGGCCGGCAGCCGCTTCGAGGCGCTCAAGCCGCGACGCGATGCGTTCTTTGACTCCGGTCGGCGACATTGCGTCCGCGGACAGACGTAATTCGGCGTCCGCTGCGCGTAGCAGGAGGGCGGGTCCGTTGTCGCGGCCTTTCATGCGTGCGACCGCTTCGCTCCAGGACCGGGCCTGATTGAGTGCATTGATTGCCCCGCGCATGCGTCGGCGCGCGATCCACAGTTCGATGGCCTTGGCGAACCAGACCGTCCAGGTCAGCACCGAGGCAAAGGCAAGGCCGACCATCACGGCTTTGACCACGATATCGGCCGCCATGAACATGCCCCAAGGCGACAAGTCGCGCGGCAGTTTGAGCGCAATCTCGGTTGAGGCGGCAGATGGTTGAGCTGTAGATGGCTGAGCGGCAGTGACAGGATCGGACGCCACAGG
>JBKPLN010000342.1:0-1630 GCA_046731635.1 Pseudomonadota bacterium
CACATCCCCCGCGGCATAATCGCGCCGCTCGGGACAAGTGCTGACATTATCGCCCCCGAGGTAGCGATAGTTGCGGCCGCTGGCGAGCAAATACGGACTGTTGGGGCCAGTTGCGGCAAAACAGACTTTTGTGAGTGCGGCCTGCGCCTGCAGGCGAATTTCCGTGTGAGGCGATGTGCGATCGATCTGAACGATCGCCACTGGCACCTGGTTTTCAGCGCGGTGAAACAATGTTTCGGCGCCGACCGAATGACGCAGACAACATTGAAACCGCAGCAACAGCCCCAGCCGTGATTGCGCGCGAAAATGCCTTTGGCATGGCACCCCCCGAGACAGCAAAACTATCGCGACAGCAACCACGCCGCCAAGTGGCACTCAAAGTGGGCCACTCATGAGCCCGTACGGCTATTCTTTACTTTTCGTCAGGCTCGGCCAGGATCAGAGACCAATAAACTTTGTATTTCGAGGCTGGCGTGTAAACCGCGGCGATGCCCATGCGGGTCGCACCAGACAGCAGCATGTTGGCCCGATGCGGGTTCGAGTCGCGCCAGCCGGAAAATGCCTCGGCGAAGGTGTGATACCCGGCGCTGACGTTTTCGGCTGCTCGCTTGGCATCGTACCCCGATGCTTTCAGCCTTTGCACGACTGGCTTGCCGGCCCCATGGTCAAGCTTGTCGCGCTTGGCCATCACTTCCGCCTGTGCCTGCGCCAGCTGCATCAATTCCGGATCGAGCGCGACGGTGGCCAATCCATTGTTGGCGCGATAACCGGAGATCATCGAAGCTGCACTCGCGGCGTCGAGTTCCGCGCCCGGCTGCGCCATGTTACGGTAGAAACTTGGCTCTCCCTTCTGCACCTGGGTGTCGGTACAACCGCCTACCATGAGCAAGACCAGCAGTGTCGCGGCAATACGTGTCATCGGGAAGTTTTCTTCGAATCGTGGACCGGGGCTTGCGGACGACCGCCGCAGAACCGTGATACTGCGCTCACGCATTAATGAGCCCCGGCTCTACTGGCGGCTCTGCGCGTCGTCAACTAACATCTTGAAAGTCAGTAGCCGGGAGAATGTCATGTCAAGTCAGCCGGTCGCACGTACGCCGGGCGCCAAGCGCGCCGCACCAGGGGAATATGTTTTCGATCTGGGAACGATGCACAAGATCATGGGTGGGCCTGCCTATTCGACTGCCCATGGCCCCTGCGTTGAAGGGGACCGAATGATTGTCGGCCTGATGCGCATGAAAGCCGGTACCGGCGCCGAACCTCACTCGCACCCGAACGAGCAATGGATCTATGTGCTTGAGGGAACCTTCCGCGCCAATATCGATGGCAAGGAAATCGACGTGAAGCCAGGCTCGGTCGTCTACATTCCGGCCAACACGGTGCATGCCGGCAAGGCGACCGCGGACGGCGACGTCGTCTTCTTCACGGTTAAGGACGCCTCACACAGCTTGCACGGCATCAAAGCCACCTGAGCTAGCGCGCAACGGAAACGAAAAGAATTTCCGCCGCTCGATCGATCTGGAGGAACGCATGAAAGTCCTGATGGCAGTGCTCGCCGCCGCCCTCGCCCTTGGCCCGGGCGCAGCGATCGCGCAGGAGAAATATCCAAACCGGCCCGTCAAGGTGATCG
>JBKPLN010000343.1:0-2653 GCA_046731635.1 Pseudomonadota bacterium
CATATAGGCCTTGCGGATGTGCGCGCGGCTGTCCGCGCCGATCGCCGGCATCCGGACCCAATTCTCGCGAATGCCTCGTAGCGCGAGCCCGAACGGGGAGTTGATCAGCCTGCGGGCGCCAAGAAACACCACGAACAATACGGCCAGCGAATAGGTGTAGGCGGTGTAGCCGTAGAGATCGAACCTGAACATGCCGAGCACCGGCCACATCGAGATGCCTTGTAGCCCATCGCTGCCGCCGGTGAGCCAATGCGCGCGGTTCGCCGCCTCGAACGCCAGCAGGCCAAGCCCGAGCGTGATCATGATCAAGGTGAAGTGGCGAAACCGCGAGATGATGAAGCTCACCGCATAGCCGACAATTCCGGCGATCGCCGCCGACAGAACAAGGCCGGTCAGCGGCTCGCCCCAGCCGAATTTGGAGATCAATCCGGCGCTGTAGGCGCCGATGCCGAAAAAAGCTGCGTGGCCGAGCGAAACGATGCCGGCATAGCCGAGAATGATATCGAGCGAGAGCGCAAACAGCGCGGTGATGGCGATCTGGCTCGCCAGCGACAGATAATTCGGGAACAGGAAAAACGGCAGCAGCGTCGCCAGCCAGAACGCGATCTCCAGCGGATGCCAGCGGCTTTGCGCCTGCAGGTACGCCTGGGGAGTGAGCGCGGCGGATTTCGAAGTCATGGTCCAGCGCCCGTTCCGCAGGGGCTCCTGTCGTCATGCCCGTTCGGCCATGACACCGAGCATGTGGCGCGGCGGCCAACCATTCTCCGTTCGTCCCCGCGGAAACGGGGACCCAGGGCGATAGCTGGTTGACGCCGAACTCCTGCTTCTGGATTCCCGCTTGCACGGGAATGAACGGAGTTTGAGAGGCTCGCCAGCGCGCCTGGCATCTCAGCGTCTCCCGAACAGGCCGGCGGGACGCCACATCAGCACCACCACCATGACCAGATAGATGAGAAAAGCGCCCAGCTCCGGCGCGTAGTATTTGCCGGCCACATCGCTGACGCCGATCAGAATTGCGGCGGCAAACGAGCCGGCGATCGACCCCAGTCCGCCGACCGAAACGATGATCAGCACGTAGACCAGGTAGGTAAAGGCGAAATTAGGATCGAGGCCCACAATCTCGATTGCGAGCGCGCCGCCGAGGCCGGCGAGCCCGGAGCCGAGCGCGAAGGTCGCGGCGAATGTGCGGTCGACGTCGATGCCCAGGCCCCGTGCCATGCGCTGATTGTCGACCGCGGCGCGGACCTGCGCACCGAACCGCGTGTATTCGAGACCCGCCACGAGCAACAGGGTGACGACGAGCGCAATGCCGATCAGGAACAGGCGATACTTCCCGAAACCCAGGCCGAAAAAGTCGATGCCGCCGCGCAGCTGGGCGGGGGTTTCGACCGGCTGCTGGGTGGTGCCGAAGATATAGGCGGCAACGGCAACAGAAATAAATGCGAGCCCGATGGTGAGCAGCACCTGGTCCAGATCGCTCGCCCGATAAAGCCTGCGGTACAGCGTGCGTTCGAGCACGACGCTCACCACCGCCGCGGCAGCGAAGGCCACCGGCAATGTCGCCAGGAAATGCCATTGAAATTCGTTCACCAGCGTGACGGTGACGTAGCTGCCGAGCATTGCAAACGCGCAATGCGCCAGATTGACGAAGTTCATCAAGCCGAGCGTCACCGACAGTCCGACCGACAACACGAACAGCAACATGCCGTAAGCGAGGCCGTCGAACAGGACACCGAAAATCGGAAAGAGCATTTAAAGTGCCGATGATCTTGTGTTCAGCCGTTCGCTCCCGCGGAAGCGCAGACCCAGGGGCTGAATGTTATAGCCCAATTTCTCTGGATTCCCGCTTGCGCGGGAATGAACGGTGTGGACTTCGTCGCAGTTACGAAATGGGGCGATCCTGTTTCGATCGCCCCATTCCGAAGCTCCTGGCACACGAGGGCCCGGGCCTACTTGTGCGTTGGATCTTTCACGTTCGGGATTGTCTCAAACTCGACATTGACAATGTCGTTGCCGACTTTTTCCACCCGGCGGATGTAAACATTCTGAACGATGTCGCGGGTTGCAGGATCAATCGAGATCGGTCCGCGCGGGCTCTCCCACTTCATCCCCTTGGCGGCCGCAATCAGGGCATCGCCATCCGTCTTGCCGCCCGTCTTCTTCAGCGCTTCGTAAATCAGGTGCATGCCATCATAGCCGCCGACGGCAAAGAAGTCCGGATTGCGCTTGTATTCGGCGTTGAAGGCCTTCACGAAGTCCGCATTCATCTTTGATTTGTGATTGTAGTCGTAGTGCCATGCGCTCAGGCGTCCAAGCGCGAGGTCGCCGAGGCTCTTGATGGCAGTTTCGTCCACGGGTTCGCCGGTGCTCAAAAGCTTGATTTTCTTTGGATCCATGCCGCGTTCGGCAAAGGCCTTGCCGAGAGCTGCCGGTTGTGCGCCGCCCGGAATGAATACGAAGATTGATTCCGGATTGAGGTCCTTGGCGCGCTGGACGAAGGCCGAAAAGTCAGGATTGGCGATCGGCATGCGCACCGATCCGACAACTTCACCGCCGGCCGCCTTGAATGCGCGCTGGAATGCGGCCTCGGCGTCAAGGCCGGGACCGTAGTCGGTGACCATCGTATAGACTTTCTTCACGCCGCCCTTCTTGA
>JBKPLN010000344.1:0-9521 GCA_046731635.1 Pseudomonadota bacterium
GGCTTCGACAGTAACGCCGCTGGTGATGTCAGTCGAATGTCCGCTATGGGGCAGAAGCGGACATAGCAGCGGGCTATTGCTAAGTTAGCGTGGGGTATCGGACCAATTCATCTTCATCCAACTTCCCTGCTAACAGGGAAATTAACAGGGAATTTTGCAAAAATGCGCATTCCACAACGAATTTGAGAGCTTGGACACGAGCAAATCCAACGGCTTGCAGTGAAATTCCCTACGCAACAGAACAGGGAATTTTAGTGAAAGAACAGGGAATTTGTGCGCAAGAGCAGGGAATTTAAACCAGCTATTATGCGAAAGCGATTTCTGATGTTGTTTTCGGCTTGAGCAGTTTGCCAGTGGATGCGCGGCACGTCAGTTTTCGGCTGTGGCGAAACAAGATCAATAGGCGACGGCCGCAGGCAGTAACTCCATGCGGGCGGCAGGCGTAATGAGCCCGTCGCGCCACCACACGTTCCACAACTTTTCATTCTGTGAATCCAACTTTGCCCGGCTGGACGAATCGGGTTAAATTGCAACTGCTAACTATGCGTGACGATTGACGTCGCGGCATGGAACGCCCAGCGTGGCGGAAAGGGCGGGGTTGCCCGATGAGTGCCGAATGCCTGCGGATGCAGGCTTTCGGTTAACCGTCGTGGGACCTCGCTGTTTTTATTGGCTGATGTCCCCGACCCTAAGCCAACGAGGACATCATGCGCAATCTACAGATTGAGCAAACGGCGATCCAGGCGCTGCGGCCGCATCATCGCAACGCACGTACGCACTCGAAAAAGCAGATCCGGCAGATTGCCGACAGCATTAAGGCGGTCGGCTTTACCGCCCCGGTGCTGGTTGATGAAGACCGCGTGCTGCTTGCGGGTCATGGTCGGCTCGAAGCCGCGAAGCTGCTCGGGCTCAAAACAATTCCGGCGATTGTCCTGACCGGATTGAGCGAAGCACGCAAGCGCGCCTTGCTTTTGGCCGATAACCGCATTGCGCAGAGTGCGGGCTGGGACCGCGAGCGTCTGGCGAGCGAGTTGTCGAGCCTGCCCGACCTGTTGGTTGCCGACGGACTTGACATCACCGCTGCCGCCTCCAAGCGCAAAGGGCGTGGATTGCTGCGATTATTGGGCCGCTTGCGCTTCCACTAGTGTTCTTGTTCCCGACCTTGCGCGCCAAGGATGGCGACCGTGCCTAAGGCGTTCTTGCACGCCACGATGAAGGAACTTCCAAGACTTATCGAAGAGGCCGCTACATCAGCGAAGCACCAGCGAATATAATCGCAGCGGTGTGGTGGCATCCCATGAGGCGCACCCGTGAAAACCTGTCCAGACTGCAACGGTGATGGTGTCGTCGAAAAAGGCACGGACGATGAACGGCAATGCCCAACGTGCGGTGGCAGTGGTTTCGTACCTGATGACGACGACGACCGGGAAGAAGTAATACACACAATGCAGCCGAATTGAGCTTGCGCGGCAGCGCTCGCTGACGCAGGACAATCACCCAAACCGGACATGTGCGTTGCACTAGCTTATGTCTGCTTTGGGCCAAAAGCGGATATCCACGTGCCCTTTTTACATACCCCGACAGACGTGTAGCCATATACTCAAGACTAAATTGCGCGAGGCACTTTGGTCGGCCTGGAACGATCCCGCGCCGCTGGCGCATGCCGCCGCCCTGTCGAAGCTAATGCTTGAGCTAGGGTGGATCAGCGCGGTTGGCATGTCCGCTATGGGCCAAGAGCAGACATCGGTGCGGCACCTATAGGACGTCGAACATGGTACGCTTTGCGTCAGTCTCCGCGCAGGCCGCCGGCCACGGCATTGTTGTTGTACCAGCGGGCGGCCCCGACGTGGAATGGCAAGACGGTGTTGCGGGTAAAATTCGCCGGAACGGTCTCCGCCGCGGCGGGATGGATCTGCATCATGTCGTCGTGATTGTTGAAAACGGCATCGACAATCGCGTAAGCGAGGCTGTCGGGTAGATCGGGGCGCGCGACTGCGAAGTTATAGATGCCCAAAGTCTGATAGTCGCGCAGCAGCGATGGATAGCTCCCGGCCGGGATGAATGACGCTGTCATCTCGGGCAGCGCCACGCGCACAGTCACCCTCTGACTCGGACTCAATGTCAGATAACGAACATTGCCTTTCTTCTCGAGCTCGGCGACCTCTGGCACGGGGATGCCGGCAACCACAACGAGTGCATCAAGTTTGCGCGCGGTGAGCTGACCCGCCAGGTCGGCCCACGATCCCGTGACGAACGGCGCGGCAATATTGAGTGCCTTGAACATCAGCGGCGTATAGATCCCGCCAGTGCCGCCTGTCGGGCCTATGCCCACCTGTTTACCCGACAGATCTGCGATCGAATGGAGCGGAGATTCCGAGGTTACGACGAACTGGAACGGCGTGTCGTACATGGGAAACAAGGCCCGCGCGGTGCGGAACTGTCGCCCGCCGGTCCAATCCGCGGTGCCGTTCCACCCCTGTTGTGCGATCCCGAGCGTGACAAACGCCAGCTGGATGTCGCCACTTTCGAGCAGCTTGATGTTCTCCGCCGCCCCCTCGGTTGGTCGAGCGAAGACTGGCAGGCCGAGCTTGCGCGACAGCAGCCACGCGAGTCCCTCGCCATAGGTGTAGTATGTGCCGCCGGGCGATGCCGTGCCGATCGTAAGCGTGTCGGGCCAATCCGGCTCGGCTGATCGGCCGGCATTCGACAAGCCGAAAACCACCATCAAGACTACTGCGATCCGGAGCACACCGTTCTTCATATTGAACTCCTAATCACATCCTTACCGGCTTCGGCTTGCCTGCAGCCGCGATATCGTCATCGACCAGCACCTCTTCCGGGGTATCCGCTTCTGCATCGGTTTCCTTGTCCAGATGCCCACGCATTCTGCGAACGTCGAGCGCCCCTTCCCATTTCGAGATCACGACGGTCGCAACGCCGTTGCCGATCAAATTGGTGAGTGCGCGAGCTTCAGACATGAAGCGGTCGACACCCAGAATCAGTGCAATGGATGCAACCGGGATTGTGCCCACCGTTGCGAGTGTCGCGGCAAGGACGATAAAGCCGGACCCTGTTACACCGGCAGCGCCCTTCGATGTCAGTAGAAGAATGCCCAGGACGCCAAGCTGCTGAAGCAAAGTAAGGTCTGTACCGGTCGCCTGCGCCAGGAAAATGGCGGCCATCGTCAAATAAATGCATGTCCCGTCCAGATTGAACGAATATCCGGTCGGAATCACGAGGCCAACGACGGATTTTTCGCAACCGAGGTTTTCCAGTTTCGCCATCATGCGCGGAAGCACCGATTCCGAGGACGACGTCCCGAGCACGATCAGCAATTCTTCTTTGATATAGCGAATGAACTTGAAGATGCTGAAGCCGGCAAGCCAGGCGAAAAAACCAAGCACGAAAATGATGAAGATAAGGCAAGTCGCGTAAACGGCGGCCATCAGCTTGGCGAGCGAGAACAGTGTGCCCAGTCCATATGTTCCGATGGTGAATGCCATCGCACCAAACGCACCGATTGGGGCCACTTTCATGATGATGCCCACGACACCAAACAGTGCGTATGACGCCTGGTCGATCACTCCGAGCAGCACCTTGCCGCGTTCGCCGAGCGCCTGCAGCGCGAAAGCGAACAGGACCGCAAAAAACAACACCTGCAGGATTTCGCCTTGCGCGAATGCCCCGACCACCGTGTTGGGGATGATATCCATCAGGAACTGAAGCGTAGTCTGTTCCTTGGACTTCACCACGAATCCCTGGATTGCCCGGGTATCGATCGATTTCACATCGACGTTCATGCCGGCGCCCGGCTGCACGATGTTCACGACGATGAGGCCGACAATCAGGGCGATCGTGGTCAGCACTTCAAAGTAGATGAGCGCCTTGAGTCCAACGCGGCCAACTTTCTTCATGTCCTGCATGCTGGCGATGCCGTGCACGACCGTGCAGAAGATGATTGGAGCAATGATCATCTTGATCAGTTTGATGAAGGCGTCCCCGAACGGCTTCATCGCTGCGCCAAGTTGCGGGTAAAAATGTCCAAGCGCGATGCCGATCGCGATGGCCACCAGCACCTGCACATAGAGACTTTGGTAAAGTGGCTTGCCGTGCGCCGTCCCTGCCGCCATGGTCTTTGCGTGAGCCATATGAATCCCCCTATGCTTCGGGGCGGCTTGCACTGCGCCTGCGTATTGGCGATGCCGTCGCTCGTGGCGCAATTCTAGGCACGAAGGCGGTCGTCAGCCAAGGAGCATATGAAACGAGCTTAGCGCGGCCGAATGTCCGCTTTTGGGGGTAAAGCGGACATACCCCGTTACGCCAGGCATCCTTCTCCGACATTGTGGCGATAAATTTTCTTGGCCGCTACACTTTTGTCTTGATCGAGTTCGGCGCGAGGATGAAACTTGTTTGTGGGGGCTTTCCTGCCGTGCAGGAGAACGTCCCATGAGTATCATCAACAATTCAAGCGCCCCGCAGACGAAGCTTTTATGGATCGCGGTGGCTCTTCTAGGCGCTGTCTCATTCGCCATCGTAGCGCTCAATCGAGGTGAAGCGGTCAACGCCGCGTGGCTCGTCATTGCCGCGATTTGCATCTATTTGATCGCTTATCGATTTTATGGGTTGTTCGTCGCCAACCGGGCGCTCGGGGTCGACGCCGCCCGCCCCACGCCTGCCGTTCGCCATAATGACGGTCTCGATTACGTTCCGACGAATCGGTACGTGCTTTACGGCCATCATTTCGCGGCGATTGCCGGCGCGGGTCCGTTGGTCGGTCCGGTGCTTGCGGCGCAAATGGGCTATCTGCCGGGCACGCTATGGATTCTCGCCGGCGCGGTGTTTGCCGGCGCGGTGCAGGACATGACCGTGCTGTTTCTCTCGACGCGGCGTGATGGTCGCTCGCTCGGTGACATCGTGCGGGGCGAAATGGGGCCGGTGGCCGGCACGATCACGGGCATAGGCATTCTTCTGATTTGCGTCATCGTCCTTGCAGTCCTTGCGCTCGTTGTCGTCAAAGCACTGATCGGTAGCCCGTGGGGAACGTTCGCGGTGTTCTGCACGATTCCGATCGCGCTTCTGATGGGCGTCTACAATCAGTTCATCCGTCCGGGCAGGATCGGCGAGATGTCGCTTTTAGGCTGCGTGTTGCTTCTCGCAGCGCTGATCTATGGCAAGACGGTGTCCGAGACGCCGGCGCTCGCTGCCTATTTCGATCTCAAGGGGGAGACACTCGCGCTGATCATCATCGGCTACGGTTTCGTGGCATCCGTGTTGCCGGTCTGGTTGCTTCTGGCCCCGCGCGATTATCTTTCGACATTCCTGAAGATTGGCACCATCCTGCTTCTGGCCATTGGCATCATCATAGTTCGTCCCGATCTCCAGATGCCCGCCGTCACGAAGTTCATCGACGGTAGCGGACCTGTTTGGTCCGGCACTGTGTTTCCGTTCCTTTTCATTACCATCGCGTGCGGCGCTGTTTCCGGATGGCATTCGCTCATTGCGTCAGGGACTACGCCAAAGATGATCGAGAACGAAAACCAGATCGCATTCATCGGCTACGGCGGAATGTTGATGGAATCGTTCGTCGCCATAATGGCGATGATCGGCGCGAGCATCATCCATCCCGGCGTCTATTTTGCAATGAACAGCGGGGCGGGATTGATCGGCACCACGGCCGAGCAAGCCGCGCAAGTCATCTCGTCATGGGGGTTCGTGGTGACTCCAGACGAGATCACCCAGGTGGCGAAGGACGTCGGAGAAAACTCGATCATGTCGCGCACCGGCGGCGCACCAACGCTCGCCGTTGGCATGGCCCACATCCTGTCGTCGTTCCTTGGCGGCAAGACCCTGATGGGCATCTGGTATCACTTCGCGATCCTGTTCGAGGCGCTTTTCATCCTCACCACAGTCGATGCCGGAACGCGCGTGCTCCGGTTCATGATTCAAGATCTCGTCGGCAACGCGATTCCGGCTTTCAAAGAGACGACGTCGTGGACAAATAACCTCATCGGCTCGGCGCTTTCGTGCGTGTTGTGGGGCTACTTTCTCTACGTCGGCGTGATCGATCCGTTGGGCGGCATCTGGACGTTATGGCCTTTGTTCGGAACTGCCAACCAGATGCTGGCGGCAATCGCGTTGACGGTGTGCACCGTGGTTCTCTTCAAGATGAAGCGCGAGCGGTTCGCGTGGGTGACCATCGTGCCCGCGACATGGCTCGTGGTCTGCACGGTCACCGCGGGGCTCGAAAAGGTGTTCAGCCCCGATCCAAACGTAGGGTTCATCAGCCACGCCCTCAAATACGGCGATGCTCTGGCAGCAAATCAGTTGTTGGCACCTGCAAAGACGCTCGGCGAGATGAGGCGGATCGTGTTCAACGACTACATCGATGCGACGCTTGCGGCTGTGTTCGTGCTGGTGGTGATTGCGACCGTGGTCTATGGCCTGATCAGTATCCGCAGGGCATTGGGGAATCCGCAGCCGACCGCAATGGAAATCGGGCTCGCCGGAGCAGCGGCGGGAGGTCGCCATGCCTGATCTGCAGGAATTGTTCGACCAATCTGCCAGTGCCGTGCGTGCCGCCGGTTATTGGGGCACGCGCACGGCGCGTCTGATGATCGGTGTTCCGGATTATGAGACTTATGTCGCGCATCGGCGGGCCAACCATCCCGATCAGCCGATCATGACGTATGTCGAGTTCTTCCGCGAACGCCAGCAAGCCCGCTACGCCATTGGGAAAGGTCGGTTCAGAGGCTGCTGCTGAAAGCCAGTGAATGCCAACAAATTGAAAAATTCTGGAGAAACCATGACCCAAGCGATTGATGTCGATCCTCTTGAAACGCGAGAGTGGCTCGATTCACTCCACGCGGTCCTGCAACAAGAAGGGGGGGCGCGCGCGTCCTACTTACTCGACCAATTGACAAACGAGGCCCACCGCGCGGGATTGAGTACTTCGTCAACGCTGACGACCCCCTATATCAATACGATTTCTCCGGAGCGCGGAGAGCGACCGAAATGGGATCGCGACATCGAGCACAGAATTCGCTCAATCATTCGCTGGAACGCTATCGCGATCATTCTGCGTGCTAACAAGTATTCTTCGGAGCTGGGCGGCCATATCGCCAGTTTTCAATCGGCGGCAACGCTCTACGACATCGGCTTTGGCCATTTCTGGCACGCGCCGACAGACAAGCATGGTGGCGACTTGATTTATGTCCAGGGCCACTCGGCCCCGGGCATTTATGCTCGCGCTTTCGTTGAAGGCCGGCTTACCGAAGAGCAATTGCTGAACTTTCGTCAGGAGACAGGAGGCAAGGGCCTTTCGTCCTACCCGCATCCTTGGTTGATGCCCGATTTCTGGCAATTCCCAACGGTATCAATGGGCCTCGGCCCGCTGATGGCGATCTACCAGGCGCGGTTCCTCAAATATCTGCACGGGCGGGGTATCGCCGACACCAAGTCGCGCAAGGTCTGGGCATTTCTCGGCGACGGCGAGACCGACGAGCCTGAATCGCTTGGTGCCATTTCACTCGCCGGCCGTGAACAGCTCGACAATCTGATCTTTGTCATCAACTGCAATTTGCAGCGGCTGGATGGCCCCGTCCGCGGCAATGGCAAGATCGTGCAGGAACTGGAGGGCATCTTTCACGGCGCTGGATGGAACGTAATTAAAGTATTGTGGGGATCTGGCTGGGATCAACTCCTGGCGAAGGATTTTACCGGTCAATTGCGCAAGCGAATGGAGGAATGCGTCGACGGCGAATATCAGGACTTTAAGTCGAAGAACGGCGCCTACGTACGCCAGCAATTCTTCGACAAATATGCCGAGACCGCGGAGCTCGTGAAGAACATGAGCGACGACGAAATCTGGGCGCTGAGGCGAGGCGGTCACGACCCCGACAAGGTATATGCTGCCTACGCGGCCGCCGTGAAACATACCGGTCAGCCAACCGTCATTCTTGCCAAAACGGTCAAAGGCTACGGGATGGGTGAAGCTGGCGAAGGTCAGATGATAACCCATCAGCAGAAGAAAATGGGATTGGAAGCGCTCCGCAAATTCCGTGATCGATTCTCGATACCCATTTCGGATGCCAAGATCGAAGAAATCCCATTCCTCAAGCTGGACGACAAGGAAAAGAAATATCTTGAAGAGACGCGCCGGGCGCTAGGCGGACCGCTGCCGCAACGGCGCACCAAGAGCGCGTCACTCGAGGTGCCCGAGCTTTCGGCCTTCAGTGCTCAGCTCGCCAGCACCGGCGAGCGCGAAATATCGACCACGATGGCCTTCGTCCGCATACTCAATACGCTGCTACGCGACAAAAATATCGGCAAGTTCGTAGCGCCGATCGTTCCAGACGAATCCCGCACCTTCGGCATGGAGGGAATGTTCCGGCAGTTCGGAATCTTTTCGCAGGTCGGTCAGCTCTATAAGCCGGAGGATGCAGACCAGCTCATGTATTATCGCGAAGACCGATCCGGCCAAATGCTCCAAGAGGGCATCAACGAAGCCGGCGCCATGTCGTCATGGATCGCGGCGGCGACCTCGTACAGCACTAGTAACGTGCCGATGATCCCATTCTACATCTATTACTCGATGTTTGGCTTGCAGCGGGTCGGCGATCTTGCCTGGGCCGCAGGCGACATGCGGGCGCGTGGATTTTTGCTCGG
Source organism: Pseudomonadota bacterium (assembly GCA_046731635.1). Classification (GTDB taxonomy): domain Bacteria; phylum Pseudomonadota; class Alphaproteobacteria; order Rhizobiales; family Xanthobacteraceae; genus Pseudolabrys. Next base: position 8,665 of record JBKPLN010000344.1, read on the forward strand.
CGGCACGGCTGGTCGCACCACTCTCAACGGCGAGGGCCTGCAGCATGAGGATGGTCATAGTCATGTGCTCGCGGCGACAATCCCAAACTGCGTGTCTTACGACCCAACCTTCGCTTACGAGGTCGCGGTGATCATTCAGGACGGGCTGCGCCGGATGATGAAGGACCAGGAGGACGTCTACTACTACATCACATTGATGAACGAGAATTACCCACACCCGGCGATGCCGCCCAGCGCCGAAGACGGCATACGTCGCGGCATGTATTTGTTGCGCGAGGGAGCGGCGAAAAAGGGCGACCGAAACGTACAATTCCTTGGCTCGGGCACCATCTTGCGTGAGGTAATCGCAGCGGCGGATCTACTCGAGCAAGATTTTGGCGTCGCCGCAGATATCTGGAGTTGCCCGAGTTTCAACGAACTGCGCCGTGACGGAATGGCGACAGAGCGCTGGAACCTGCTGCACCCATCGCAAGAGCCGCGCAAGAGTTACGTCGAGCAATGTCTAGGCGGACGCAAAGGTCCCGTGATCGCGTCGACAGATTACATGCGCTCATTCGCGGAACAGATCCGGCCCTATGTGCCGGGACGCTTTATCTGCCTCGGTACGGACGGCTTTGGCCGCAGTGACTATCGCAGAGCGCTTCGAAATTTCTTCGAAGTCGACCAGCACTACGTCGCCGTTGCAGCGCTCAAAGCGCTTGCCGATGTTGATGGGCTGCCGCCGCAGAAGGTGGAAGAAGCAATCACGAAATACGGCATCGATGTGGAACGTCCGCCGCCTTGGAAAAGCTGACTTCGGAGGAGCGGTACTTGCCCGCGCAGCGCGCGAGGCGACGGAAGCGTGCGTAGTTGGAGAC
>JBKPLN010000345.1:0-4967 GCA_046731635.1 Pseudomonadota bacterium
TTGGATCGTCGGCAGCGTCAGATGTGTATAAGAGACAGGTTCGTAGGCAACGGCGACGCCGAGCACATGGGCCTCGAAGGCCTCGGCGACGGAAATGGCGTAGTCGCAAGTCGGGTCGCGCGCTCCCAATCCAAGGTTGACGACGATATCCTTCACCATGCTGCAATTCTCCTGATCCGAATGTGCTTAGCATAGGTCTCGGCGCATGCGGTTGGTCTTGACCAAGGTCAAATGCAGGCCTGCTCTGCAATTCTTTGAGTGGATGGCGGCTGTGGCAATCTACTTTTTGTTGCCGTCAGGCCCGAACTGCTTGAGGTAAGCCCAAAGGTCGCCGGCCTCTTTTTCGTTTTTTATGCCCGGAAAAATCATTTTGGTATTCGGAATCTTGGCTCGCGGATCCTTGATGTAATCCTTGAATGCCGCCTCATCCCAGGTGATTCCGGAATTCTTGTTCGCGTCCGAATAGCTGTAGTCGGGGATCGTACCGGAATGGCGGCCATCAAGGCCGTTGAGCACGGGTCCCACCTTGTTTTTCGCCCCTTCGCCGACCGCATGGCAGGGCAGGCATTTCTTGAACGACTGTTCGCCGGCGGCCACGTCCTGAGCCTTCGTGCTCGAGGTCAATGCGAGCATAATCACTGCGATTGGAGTCCAGATTTCATTACCCTGCTCCCGTTTTGACGTCTGAACACCGGTTCGCAGGCCAAACGCCCACCAGCCCGGTCCGGTTTCCAGCGGTTTTGCCAGCCCTATGTGTTAGGCGTCAAATGGCTGGTATCGTGGCAACACGCGATCTCGAAGCAGGTTACCTGTTTCCGCTGAGGTCGTGCACAGATGTACGAGCAGCCGGGAGTTAGTTGATGTCCCTGCGAATGCCGGAGCCGGATAGCGCAATCCTGCAACGCCGTGAACGCATAGTCGCGGCACTGCGGGCGATCGTGCCCGGCGAGGGCGTGATCGCGGCTGAGCGCGAGCTCAGGCCGTACGAAAGCGATGGCCTCACCGCCTACCGCCAGCTTCCGATGGTTGTCGTGCTGCCCGAGACGACCGAGCAGGTCGCGGACGTGCTGCGTTATTGCCATGCCGAGGGCATCAAGGTGGTCCCGCGGGGAGCGGGCACATCGCTGTCGGGCGGGGCGCTGCCGCTGGCGGACGGCGTGCTGCTCGGGATGGCGAAATTCAACCACATTCGTGAAATCGATTTCGACAACCGTGTTGCGGTGGTGGAGCCCGGCGTCACTAATCTCGCGGTGAGCAATGCAGTTGCCCACGCCGGCTTTTACTACGCACCTGATCCATCGTCGCAAATAGCCTGCACCATCGGCGGCAACGTTGCGGAAAATTCAGGCGGCGTGCATTGCCTGAAGTATGGCATGACCACAAACAACGTTCTGGGTTGTGAGATCGTGTTGATGACGGGGGAGGTGCTGCGGCTCGGCGGGAAATACCTCGACGCCTCCGGCTATGATCTGCTCGGTGTGATCAACGGGTCGGAAGGCCTGCTCGGTGTTGTTACCGAGGTGACCGTGCGCATCCTGAAGAAGCCCGAGAATGCGCGCGCGATGCTGGTCGGGTTCTCGACGTCGGAGGATTCAGGGGAATGCGTCTCCCGCATCATTGGCGCCGGAATTATTCCGAGCGGGATGGAGATCATGGATGGTCCTGCCATCGCGGCGGTTGAGCAATTCGTTCAAGCCGGGTATCCGCTGGATGTCGAGGCGTTGATGATCGTCGAAGTCGATGGACCCGCGGCCGAGGTCGATCATCTGATCGAGCGGATCGAAAAGATCGCGCACGACTGCGGCGCCACCTCGTGCAGGGCGTCGAGCTCTGAAGACGAGCGGCTGCTGTTCTGGGCCGGCCGCAAGGCGGCATTCCCCGCGGTCGGCCGCATTTCGCCTGACTACTACTGCACGGATGGCACCATTCCGCGCGCCAAGCTGCCGCTGGTTCTCAAGCGGATGAAAGAAATGTCCGCGAAATACGGTCTGCGCGTCGCCAATGTTTTCCATGCCGGCGACGGCAATCTGCATCCCCTTATTCTGTATGATGCCAATGTGCCCGGCGAACTGGAGAGGACCGAGGAATTTGCGGCCGAAATCCTGAAACTCTGCGTCGAGGTGGGCGGCGTTCTATCCGGTGAACACGGAATCGGCGTGGAGAAGCGAGACCTGATGCCGGCCATGTTTTCGGAACTCGACCTGAACCAGCAGCAACGCGTTAAATGCGCCTTCGACGCCAAGGGGCTGCTCAATCCCGGAAAAGTGTTTCCGCAATTGCATCGCTGTGCCGAATTGGGCCGCCTGCATGTCCACGCCGGGAAGGTGCCGTTTCCCGATATTCCAAGGTTCTGAAAATGCGTTTCGGATTGTTTTGTTCGCCCAAGGCCGACGCTCCAGGCTTCGGCCCTGACACCGGGCGAGGTTTTTCTGATTTCCTCGATTTCAATGTTGAGGCAGAGGCGCTCGGGTACCATTCAGGCTTTTCGGTCGAACATCACTTCAGCGGGTGGAATCAGGTTTCCTCCACGTTGATGTTGCTCGCTGCGCTTGCAATGCGAACAACCACGCTGCGGCTTGGCACAGCCGTGATCGTGCTCCCCTGGCATAATCCGGTATTGCTTGCGGAGGAGGCTGCCACGCTCGACCTCCTCTCCGCAGGGCGCCTCGATCTTGGCATCGGAAAAGGCTATCGCCACAGCGAATTCAAGGGCTTTCAGTTTCCTCCTGAGGAAGCCGAGGCTCGCTACGAGGAAGCACTCGCCGTGATGATGCGTGCCTGGACGACCCGCGAGCGGTTTTCGCACAAAGGGCGCTTCTGGCATTTCGAGGATATTGTCGTCGAGCCCCCGCCCTCGCAAAAGCCGCACCCGCCGCTCTGGGTGGCGGCTGGGAACCCGGTTTCGATCAGACGCGCGGCCGCGCGCGGGTTCAACCTCATTCTCGACCAATATGCTTCGCCCGCCACGCTGGGCGAGCGCATTGCGATCTACAAGGCCGAGTGCGAGCTGAATGGACTCGGTTTTGATCCAATGCAGGTCGCGGTCGCGCGTCAGCTGTATTTGGCGAAGGACAAAGCTGACAAGGATGCTGCATTGGTTCGCCAGGCGGAATACACCAGGCGCACAATAGATGCGTCGCGGTATCCGTCGGCCAAAGGCGGATCCCACGTCCTCGCCTATGCCGACAAAGCAGGGGCCACGGAGGAAAACGCCCTCTATGGCACCCCTGAAGAAATCAGGGAGATGATCGACGCGTTGCGCGATAATGGCGTGGCCTATGTCCTGCTTGCCATTGCCGGCGGAGTTGATCAGCTTCGCCGCTTCGCGCGCGAAGTCATGCCTGCTTTCGTGCAGGAGCCGACGGCGCGCGCGGCGGAATGACGTCGATCTTTTGATGTGTACCGAGCCAAACATTTCGCTCTGCCATCGCCGGGCTTGTCCCGATGCTCGAGCCTGGCCATGACAGAAAACATTCTTAAGCCGCGCGATGCGAAAGAAGTGGAAGATGCCGTTCGCTGGGCACTTGGCAATGAGAAGGCGCTTGAACTTGCCGGGCGCGGGACCAAGCGCGCCATCGGACGGCCGAGCCAGACTGACGTGACACTCGACGTTTCCGGGTTGACCGGAGTCACGCTATATGAGCCCGCCGAACTGGTGCTTTCAGCGCGCACCGGGACGCCACTTGCCGAGATCGAAGAGCTGCTGAAAAAAAATAACCAGGCCCTGGCATTCGAACCGATCGATTACGGACCGTTGCTCGGTGGTGAAGCCAACCGCGGCACCCTGGGCGGCGTCATCGCCGGCAATCTGTCGGGACCACGCCGCATCAAATCGGGTGCTGCCCGCGACCATTTCCTCGGCGTCACCGCCGTCACCGGACGGGGCGAGACGATTAAATCCGGAGGTCGCGTGGTGAAAAACGTCACCGGCTACGATCTTTGCAAGCTGTTCGCCGGATCCTGGGGAACGCTTGCTGCGATGACCGATATCACCGTGAAGGTCCTGCCCAAGGCTGAGACTGAGGCAACTGTGGTCATTGAGGGTCTGGATGATGCACGGGCGTGCGCGGCCATGGCCGCCGCCATGGGTTCCTCGTGCGATGTCTCTGGAGCGGCTCATCTGCCCGACCACGTCGCTGCATGGTTCGATGGTGTATCGAAATCGCAACCCTCCACGGTGCTGAGGCTCGAGGGCTTTGCGCCATCTGTCGCGCATCGCAAGGAAGCTCTTGCGGCACAGATGAAAAGCTTCGGAGCGGTATCGATCGTGGAGGAAAGAAACTCGCGCGCGCTCTGGCATGACATTCGCAACGTCAGGCCATTTGCGGTAGATACAGCGCTTGCGCGGCCGCTTTGGCGCATTTCAGTCGCCCCAAGTCGCGGTCACCAAATCGCCGCCGCCATTACGCCCGCGGCGCAGATGTTCTATGACTGGGCCGGTGGCCTCATATGGGTGGCGATGCCTTTCGCCGGCGAGCCCGATGCGGCTGCGATCCGTCGTGCCGTTGCCGCGGTCGGTGGACATGCCACCTTGGTCCGGGCGCCAACCGCGGTGCGAGCCGCCGTCGACGTGTTTGCGCCGGAAGAATCAGCCTCGCTTGCGCTCGCCAAGCGGGTAAAAGAGAGCTTCGACCCGAAAGGTGTTCTCAATCCCGGGAGAATGTGGGCGGGCATTTAAGATGCAGACTTCGTTCACCATCACGCAGCTCATGGACCCGCAGATTGCATCTTCGGAGAAAATCCTTCGTGCCTGCGTCCATTGCGGCTTCTGCACCGCGACATGTCCGACCTACGTTCTGCTCGGCGACGAACTCGATTCGCCGCGCGGACGCATCTACCTGATCAAGGAAATGCTGGAACAGGACAAGCCGGCCACTCCCGAGGTGGTCAAGCACATCGATCGGTGCCTGTCCTGCCTGGCCTGCATGACAACGTGTCCATCGGGCGTGCACTACATGCACCTGGTC
>JBKPLN010000346.1:0-5391 GCA_046731635.1 Pseudomonadota bacterium
GTTCAGGAGCGCATCCGGGAATGCAAGGTTGATCCGCGCTGCCGCTTATACCAGCCTGCTTTCAATATGCTAGCTTAGTCCAGGTCTGTCGAGCGTCGGGGGAAGTCATGAGGCAGTTGCGGGATCTTCGCGTCGGTAGGCGGCGTAACCACCGCCTTCGGTCGGCGACGGCATTTCTAATGCTCGCGATGTCGCTGCTGGCGGTCCAGGCTGCCTCCGCGGCGAACGAGCAGGTGCTCAAGGCCGTGAAGGATCGCGGCAGGCTCAATTGCGGCGTCAGCGAAGGCCTTTATGGATTTTCCGCTCGCGACAACAACGGCAACTGGAGCGGCTTTGACGTCGATTTGTGCCGGGCGATCGCGGCAGCAATTTTTAATGATGCCAGCAAGGTCGCCTACGTCCCGCTCGATGCCGGCCGGCGGTTCGAGGTACTGCAATCCGGAAGCATCGACGTGCTCTCGCGCAACACCACCTGGACCATGTCGCGCGAGGTTGAGCTTGGGCTGGTCTTCGCGGCAACGAATTTCTACGACGGCCAGGGATTTATCGTCCGTCGCGCCATGAACAAGGATACCGCGCTCGACCTCAATGGCGTGAAAGTATGCGTGCAGACCGGAACGACGACAGAGCTCAATCTCGCCGATTATTTCCGCGCCAATAAAATGAAATACGAGGCGATTTCTTCCACAAGTCTCGAGGGCGCCATCAAGGGCTACGATTCCGGCCAATGCAACGTGCTCACAGCCGACGGATCCGCGCTGTTTGCAGTGCGGCTCCAGCTCTCGAAGCCGGACGAACATATCATTCTGCCGGATGTGATCTCGAAAGAGCCCCTGGGCCCGGTTGTGCGTCAGGATGACATGCAGTGGTTCAACATCGTGAAGTGGGTCCATTTCGCGCTGGTCAATGCCGAAGAGCTCGGCGTAACTTCGAAGAATATCGACGAGGCGTTGAAATCAGAAAATCCGGATATCCGGCGTCTGGTCGGCACCGAAGGCAATTACGGCGAGCGGATGGGCCTCAGAAAGGATTGGGCGGCGAATGCGATCAGGCTGGTCGGCAACTATGGGGAGGTCTACGAGCGCACGGTTGGTGTCGGTTCGGCGCTGGGCATTCCGCGCGGAATCAATCAGCTGTGGAGCAGAGGCGGAATTCTCTACGCCCCTCCGATCCGCTGATCGTGTCGAAGTCATTTGAGGAGAGGTCGCGCAATGATGCCTTCGCGGACTTCAGATGCTAGTCTGGCCCTCCCCGACCCCGGGGCAAGACGCAATCGAGTTCAATAGCGCAAGGGTGAGCCGATCGATGGCCGATTATTTTCCGTTGTTGGCGCGTGCGGTAGCGGCGCTTAGCCCCAATACAAAGGAACAGCGCCAGGCACTGTACGACCGCGCTCGAAATACTCTGATCGAAAAACTGCGCGACCCGACGTTTTCGCAAGCCGATCTGAAAGCCGAAAGCGAAGCCCTTGAGGCGGCAATCCAGCGCGTCGAGATGGATGCCATGCGCCGCACCGCGCCCCCGCCTCGGGCAAAGCCGAGGCCAAAGGCTCATGCGGGGCCTCCCCCGGGTTATCGTGATCGGCCGCCGTTGACCGATCCCAAAAAGCCACTGCGAATTGCGGCCGGCGCGCTCGCCGTGACGCTCGTTCTCGGCGCGGGCTGGGCAGCCTATCACTATTGGCCGCGCAATTTGGCCGACGTGCGTACGATCGCAACCGCCCGCAGTGTTCCTGCTGCCACCGAGCAACCTGATGCCAAGTCGGACTATGTCCGTCTGCGACAGTTGGTTTACTTCCGGACGAACCAGCCGGTCGGGACTATCATGGTCGACAAGTCACAGACCTTTCTCTACGTGGTGCGGCCGAACATGTCCGCGCTGCGTTACAACATCGGGGTTGGAACCGAGTGCGCTGCGCTGGCCGGGCTTTATCACGTTGTCCGGAAGGAAGAGCTGCCGGGGAACAAATCCGGTCAGCAATCGGTCGATCTGAACTCACTCGGTGCCCGCGTTCTCTACCTCGACAAGGATTATCGCATTCATGGTTCCAATCCTGCCGCGGCCGCGCGGGCGCTTCCAGAAGGTTGCATCCGACTCATCAATGAAGACGTGATTTATCTTTACGATCGCACGCCGCTCGAAAGCCGTGTCGTCGTATCGAATTAGCTGAACTCGCCCGCCATCGCGGAATCCGGCCAAAGCAAGGAACGTCACACGCGCGTTCGCGTTGTATCTCCGGCTGGGAGATCCAGATGCGAATGCCAATTTTCTCATACTTTCTGGTTACGGGAACCGTGCTCGCCGGTCTCCTCGTTTGGCTTGGCGGTGATACGCAGTCCAGCGATTCGAGGCTGAAAACGTCGCAGGCAGTCGGACTTCCAAAGCCTTTCAAAGCGCCACCGGATACGTCTCCGTACGGAGTAACGGGCGTCAACTTCGCTGCCGGTCGCGAAGCGCAGGCCACGAAACCCGCGAAGGCGGCCGAGAAGCCAGAGGTTCATGTTCGCAGGCAAAAGGTCGCCAACAAATATTATCCGAAAGTGCCAACGTGGAATCATTTTGCCGAATATGCCTACGATCGATTCGGCATTCATTGAACTGGATTGCGTCCGGATACTAATTACGAAATCTGAGATTGCCGCGTGACAGCTGTCCGATAGACGTGCAGCCCATCAATTTCATATCGCGTTCGAGTTCCGCGCGCATCAATCCGAGCGCCCGTTCGACCCCAGCCTGCCCCGCCGCTGCGAGCGGAAAAAGATAGTAGCGGCCGACGCCGACTGCCCTGGCGCCCAACGAAAGCGCCTTCAGCACATGCGTCCCGCGATGCACTCCCCCATCGAACAGCACTTCAATCCTGTCTCCGACGGCATCGACGATTTCTGCCAGCTGATCGAACGAGCTGCGGGAGCCGTCAAGCTGACGACCGCCGTGATTCGACACCACGATTCCGGCGCAGCCGATGTCGATAGCTTTTTTGGCATCATCGACGCTCATGACTCCTTTCAGGCAGAACTTGCCGTCCCAATGCTCGACCATTTCAGCAACATCGCGCCAGTTCATCGAAGGGTCGAGCATTGTCGTGAAATAGTCGCTGACCGAGGTCGCACCTCCGGCCATGGCGACGTGGTCCTCGAGTTGCGGCAATCGAAATCGCTCGTGCGTCAGATAGTCGATTGCCCACTTTGGCCTGATGGCGAACTGAAACACACCCTCGAGCGTCAATCGCAATGGAATCGAAAAGCCGGTGCGAAGATCGCGTTCGCGATTGCCGCCCGTGATCGAATCTACCGTGAGCATCATGATGGATACCCCGGCCCCCTTCGCCCGCTCCATCATGGCCCTGTTCAGTCCACGATCCTTGTGGAAGTAGAATTGATAGATCTGCGGAAACGAAAACTTCGAAGCAACCTCTTCCAGGCTGACCGTCCCAAGCGACGACACGCCGAACATGGTTCCGAATTTTTGCACCGCGTGCGCCACCGCCCGCTCGCCTTGATGGTGAAAAAGCCGCTGCAGCGCCGTCGGTGAGCAATAGAAAGGCAATTCCAGCCTGTGGCCGAGTACTTGCACCGAAAGGTCAACGCGCTCGACGCCGGTCAAGACACTCGGCACGAGATCGCAATCGTCGAACGCGCTGGTGTTTCTGCGGTACGTTGTTTCGTCGTCGGCGGCTCCATCGATGTAATTAAAGATGGGACCCGGAAGTCGCCGGCGCGCCAGCTCCCGGAAATCATGATAGTTGATGCAATGTTTCAAGCGCATGCTGCCCCCGATCGATAGCGCGCTAACCTAATCCAGAATCAAAAAGTTTAAACGTGCGCATTGGGCGCAAATTCCGACTGCGGCCGTGGCAGAGGCCGTCAGAGGAGGCCCTGCGGCCGGCCGCGATCGATTCGCGCTCGGTATCGACACGACTAAGCCCCGTTAACTGTTTGAAAGACCTCATTTCGAAATTTTTCTGGAACGAAAACGACCGCTGCCGGTTCATGCTAGCGCATATCCGCAGTTATCTCTGGGAGGAGGCATCAATGCGGTCGTTTCTCATGGCGGCGCTTGCCGCCCTCGGGCTGGCCATGGCAGCCACATCCGGCGCTTACGCGGCTCCAATAGCACCAATCGGTAAAGGGGCCGAAGCAATCGATTCCCGCACCGACGTTACCTATTATCGCTACTACCATCGCCATCGTCATCATCATCGCCGCTGCTGGTGGCACCACGGTCATCGTCACTGCCGCTGGTAGTGAGCCGCGTGAAAGACCTGGCCGCCGCACATTGGTTACGCGGCGGCTGAACGGGAATTATTCCTAGCAGGGCGATCATGCCGCGGTAGCGGCGGCGTAGGCTTCGGCACTGCAATTGTACCTAGGTATAGGGTCGGCGTCTTTTTCCTATACCCAGCGGCTACCTACGTATGCTGGTGCGAGCGTTGGTGCGCGCACTAGCTTTGAAAAAGTTAACAACTTCTAAACCCCGGGACGCGGAAGCGACGTCATGACGAGCGAGCGTGCAACGACAGAAGTATTCGGCCTGTCCCTGACGGCCGTGTTTGTCGGTCTGTTGATTTTGAACGCTCTGACTTTTTGATTGACCGCCGCAAACGCGTCGGAGCAGTGGCATGCGTTTCACATCTGGCCAGCGACTGAGGAATTTCATGGCAGCTTCGATCCTGAGCTGTCTGATCGCGGGCGCCATTTGCGCTTTGACGAGCCCGGTGAACAGCGCGGCGGGTGTTGCCATCTCCGTCAATCGAGACCTCAAGGGCGACAGGCTTCCGCTGGTGCCGGCAGTTCAGCCAAGCCGGCGCGATTCGATCAAAAATGAGAAGCCGGCGTCCAAGAAGAGCCTGGTTGGTTGCGAGCCGGCTTTCAGCCCGTTCGCGCATCCGGCTCACGCCCAAATATTCACCCACTGCGCGGCTTGACGCTGCTTCCTACCTTGTTCCGATAGTTCCACAGCGCGGGACTTCATCGGATTGACGCGACGGGGGCCCAATGTGGCCGAAATCGAGTGCTAACGGAATCGGAATTATGTTGAGCACAGTGCGTACGCGTTGGCTTGTCGCGGCGGCCGCTCTGTTTTTAGCGGCATTGGCGAGTGTGCCGGCGGAAGCCCAGTTTTTCTGGGACCGGCAAGGCCAGTGGGGTGACCAGCAATCTCAATACAGGCGTGCCCGGCCGCAATCGGGCGGCTTTTTCCAGAACTGGTTCGGCGGCCAAGACAATTTCCACCAACGCGAAGACGAATACAGCCCACGACGGCCACGCCAACAGCAGCACGTTCAGCAGCCGGCGGAGAGTTCGCGTCCGCCGGCGCCGCGCAAATCGGACCCTAAAGTCGCCACCACCTCGATCGTGGTCATGGGCGACGAGATGGCCGAATGGCTTGCAT
>JBKPLN010000347.1:0-11215 GCA_046731635.1 Pseudomonadota bacterium
AGGTATGGCATCGACAATTCGCGGCGCACGAAGCACGGCGCGTTGCTTGATGCCGAGATTCTCGCTGAGGTTTATGTCGAACTGATAGGGGCGCGCCAGGCGCAACTTAGTCTGGCTGAGAGCGATGTTCGTCGAACGAACGGCTCGGAGAGTTTCATTATTATTCGCGAACGGCCTCAGCCGCTCGCGCCACGACTGAGCGAAGCCGACATCGCGGCGCATCGCGAATTTGTGATCGGGTTGGGAGAGGGAGCTTTGTGGCTTAGCTATGTGCCGCAGAAGCAGGCGCCGGTTGAGCCTGGGCCATTTTCTGGCGGTACAGGCTGACGAAATCCACCGGATCAAGCAGGAGTGGCGGAAAGCCGCCATTACGGACGGCGGTCGCGATGATTTCGCGCGCGAACGGGAACAACAGCCGCGGACACTCAATGAGTACGACCGGGTTCAGGCTTTCTTGCGGGACATTGCGGAGGCGGAATACACCGGCGAACTCCAATTCGAAGCGAAAAAGCACGGTCCCGGCCGCTTCCGCCTTGCCTTCGAGCTTGATACCGACCTCGACATCGGTATCCGAGAGCGGCTTGGCGCCGACATTGATCTGAATGCCGATTTGCGGCTGCTCCTGGCGCGGGACCAGCGACTGCGGTGCATTGGGATTCTCGAATGAAAAGTCCTTTATATATTGAGATACAACGGTGAGCTGCGGCTGCGTGTCCTGCGCCGCGGTCTGTCCGGGACCGCCATTCGTCGTTGTCATAAAAACTCCTGACGCGCGGCGTGCGTGCCGGCGCGGCGGTTGGCTAACATAGGGTCTCCCACCCGACAAGGACGGTATCGCCCTGCGCCGCATGACTTTTTTCGGAAACTCTCGTCAGCCGGACGAAGGGGGCCCATCGTCCGAAGAACGGCACAGCGGAAAGTCGACAGCGTCACCTTGTTTGCGCGGGCGATCGGCGAGGCCAGCGCCACGCCGTCCACGGCATTGGCGATATCTGCAGAACAAGGCCCATCCGGTTATAAATCACGGAATTAAAAGCGGAATCCGGCGAACGGGATGGGAACCTCAGATATCAGGCTATGAGTCTACCCGATCCGGGATGTCGCGCTTCTCAGGACATGGTTACCGGGAGTGTTTAGTTGCATTTGGCGGGCGGGCCGATTTGCCAAAAGACAAAAGATGGCCGCAAGTGAAGGCCGCCAGTTCCCACAATAGCGCGGCCCTGGGACGCATGGCACCCATTTTGCCACATTCATCAGCGTTTCTTTGTCTTGGCGATGTTGGCCTTGGCCCTCCGATCGTCTAAGGTCCGGTTGAGAGCGAATGGCGCCGTAGCTATGTGGCGCGAGAGGTCCGGTCCCCTGGGATTGGTGCTGCCACGGCGGATGCAAGAGCGGTGGCCAACTGCTCAGCCAACCGGGAGGCGAGGGTCCGGAAGGCCGATCCGGACAATTCGCTGTGTACGGTAGCCGAAAGCATGCGAGACGTGTTCGACATCTACACCATCATTTTCCTGGCGCTCGCAGTTTTCATCTTCCTGCGATTGCGCAGCGTACTGGGCCAGCGCACAGGCCGGGAACGTCCACCTTACGATCCCTACTCCGCCCGCGAGCCCGTACGACCTGCGGCAGAAAAAATAGTTTCGCTTCCGAATCGCGCGGCAGAAGCGGCCGCATCCAAGCCGACCGAGCAAACGGATGCTTCTGGCGAACGTTGGAAGGGAATTGCCGAACCAGGCTCGGCCGTTGCGACCGGCCTCGATGCCATCGTCTCCGCCGACCCCAATTTTGACGCCCAGCACTTTCTCACCGGTGCTCGGGCGGCATACGAAATGATCGTAAATGCCTTTGCCGAGGGCGATCGCCGCACTTTGAAGAATTTGCTTGGCCGCGAAGTATACGATGGCTTTGAAAGCGCAATCAGCGAACGTGAGAAACGCGGCGAAACTGTTGAAAGCCGTTTTGTGTCGATCGACAATGCCGATATCGCCGGCGCCGAAGTACGCGGGCGCAACGCGCAGATCACTGTGCGTTTCCAGTCCAAGCTCGTATCAGTGACACGCGACAAGAATGGCAACGTCATTGACGGCAACGCCGAGCGCGTGACTGACATCACCGATATCTGGACGTTCGCGCGCGACGTAAGTTCGCGCGATCCGAATTGGAAATTACTTGCCACGGAGGCCGGGCAATAAGCGCATGCGGCTGATGGGGGGTTCTTTACCGGCCAGCTTCGGGGTCATTTTCTGGTTGATCGCGGCAGCGAGCACGCCCGCGGACGCCTGGAGCCTTCGCAATGCGAAGGTTGAGGCCCTGTCATTTGCCGCACTCGACGGCTGGAAAGATGACGACCACGCGGCCGCCTTCGCGACATTCATAAAAAGTTGTCGCGCCATTCTTAATGCAAACAAGACGATGCGTTCAGCGCGGCCGATCCTGGGCGGACTGTTCAAGGCGTGCGAACGCGCCGTGGCAGCCGGTGAGCTCGATCGCGATCGCGCACGGGCTTTCTTCGAGAACAACTTTAAACCGGTGCGAGTCAAGCCAGGCAGCCAGAACGAAGGTTTCTTCACCGGTTACTACGAGACCGAGGTAGACGGCTCTCGTTTCCCAAGCGATGAGTATACGGTGCCGATCTATTCAGCTCCGGCCGAAACGATCAGGCGCCGGCAAAGCAAGGTGTTCGCCGATCTTGATCGCACCCGGATTGAGGACGGCGCCCTGGCCGGGAAGGAACTGGAAATCTGTTACGTCAAGAGTCCGACTGACGCCTTCTTCGCGCAGATCCAGGGATCCACCCGCGTCAAGCTCGACAGCGGCAAGCTCTTGCGACTGAACTACGTCGCAAGCAACGGCATGCCGTATACGCCGGTCGGAAAATTCCTCATCGAGCGCAGCATTGTCTCCAAAGAAGAAATGTCGATGGACAAGATCCGCGACTTTATGGAGGCCAACCCGGAGGAGGGCAAAGCACTGCGGCGCAAGAACCGCTCCTTCGTGTTCTTCCAGGAAACTGCCCTGAGTCCAAGCGACGAATGCATTGGCGCTCAAGGCGTGCAACTGACCGCGGGGCGCTCCCTTGCCGTCGATAAACGCATCCACGTGTATGGCACCCCAATCTGGGTGGAGGCCCAGCTGCCGATCGAAAGCGAAAAGCCCGAAACCCGGTTTCGGCGCTTGCTGTTTGCGCAGGACACTGGCTCCGCGATCGTCGGACCCGCGCGGGCCGATATCTACTTTGGCCACGGCGAGGGGATCAGTCACATTGCGGGCCGAATCAAGCAGAACGGACAATTTGTGATGCTCGTTCCGCAGAACGTGTCGGTGGGCGGAGCTGGTGCGAAAACCCCGCTTCCAAAGTCGCGACCCGAGATGACAGTCACAGCGGCGGCCCGATCCGCTACCGAAACGACCGGAACCGTACCGGCGCCGAGGCCAAGGCCTCGGCCATGATGCGATGAACTCTCGCGACGGCAAGCGGCGTCGCGCGCTTTCTCCGGAAGAACGCGTGCTATGGGCAACGGTCACCAAAACGATAATGCCGTTGCGGGAAGCCCCTGCAGGACATGAGGACGACGCGATCGAAAACGCAGCTCCTGCCCGACCCCTTTCGTCCTCCGCAAGGTCCATCCGGATCGGGCCTGGCGGTTCAGAAAACCGGCCACCTCCACTCGCGCCGCTCGGTCGTCGCCTGAAGAAGCGTGTGGGACGGGGCAAGGAAGCGATCGACGGCCGCCTCGATCTGCACGGACTGACGCAAAGTCAGGCGCATGCAGCGCTGCTGCATTTTCTTCGGTCAGCAAGCGCGCGGGGCGCGCGATTGGTGTTGGTTGTCACCGGCAAGGGCGCCCGTGCAGGGGAAGGTGAACGCGGCGTCCTCAAGCGCGCGGTGCCGCAGTGGCTGGGACTTCCGGAATTTCGCGCATTCATCATCGGTTACGAGGACGCCCACGCGGTCCACGGCGGCGAAGGCGCGCTTTACATCCGAATACGCCGCAAGCGCGGCGAATAAGCGTCGCGCCGACCTCAAAGGATAAATCGACTTAGATCGGCGTTGGCGGCGAGATCGCCGATGTGCTTCTGCACGTACGCGGCATCAATCTTCACAGTCTCGCCCGAGCGATCAGGGGCAGCGAACGACACCTCATCGAGGACCCGCTCCATCACGGTTTGAAGACGCCGGGCGCCGATATTCTCGACGCTGGCATTCACGGCCACCGCGATGTCGGCGATGGCATCGATCGCATCCTCGCTGAACTCAAGCGCCACGCCTTCGGTATTCAACAAGGCCACATATTGCTTGATCAGCGAGGCTTCAGGCTCGGTAAGGATCCGGCGGAAATCGTCGCGGGTCAGAGCCTTGAGCTCGACGCGGATGGGAAGGCGTCCCTGCAATTCGGGCAGCAGATCCGAAGGCTTCGAGATGTGAAACGCCCCCGACGCGATAAAAAGGATGTGGTCGGTCTTCACCGGGCCGTGCTTTGTGTTGACGGTGGTTCCTTCGATCAGCGGCAACAAGTCTCGCTGGACGCCTTCACGCGACACGTCGGCGCCTCGCAGTCCTTCACGTCCGGCGATCTTGTCGATCTCGTCGAGGAACACGATTCCGTTCTGCTCGACAGCACGTATCGATTCCTGCACAAGTTGATCGTTGTCGAGCAGCTTGTCTGATTCTTCATTCACCAGAATGTCATGCGATTCCTCGACGGTTACCCGCCGGGTCTTGGTACGACCACCGCCGAGCTTTCCGAAGATGTCGCCAAGATTGATGGCGCCCATCTGCGCTCCAGGCATACCGGGAATTTCGAACATCGGCATGCTGGCACCGCCCGCCTGGACCTCGATCTCGATTTCCTTATTGTTGAGTTCACCGTCACGTAGTTTTTTGCGGAAACTCTCACGCGTAGCAGGACTTGCTCCCGGACCGACAAGGGCGTTGAGCACCCGCTCTTCGGCCGATTGCTCCGCGCGCGCCTGCACGTCCTTTCGTTTTCGTTCGCGGACCAGCGTAATGCCGATCTCGAGTAGATCGCGAACGATCTGCTCTACATCGCGTCCAACATAGCCAACTTCAGTAAATTTCGTGGCCTCGACCTTGAGAAAAGGGGCGCCGGCCAGCCTGGCAAGCCGGCGGGAAATTTCGGTCTTGCCGACTCCGGTTGGGCCAATCATCAAGATATTTTTTGGAAGAACCTCCTCGCGCAGCTTCTCGTCGAGCTGCAATCTCCGCCAGCGGTTGCGCAGTGCAATCGCGACCGCGCGTTTTGCATCGCCTTGGCCGACGATAAAGCGATCAAGTTCAGAAACGATTTCGCGGGGAGAGAAGTCAGTCATGCGTTTCGCACCATCAAGAGAGCGCAACCATCCGGCGTGTCGACGAACCGGCTCTTTCGGAACCCGGCCTTTTCGTACGCTCGGATCGCGCGCGCATTGGCGGGATCGGGATCGGTCACCACGCGCGGCGTCCCGCCGGTCAACATGCGATCGGTGAATGCACGAATAAATGCGGAACCGTGCCCGCAATCCAGCATGTCAGCTTCGCCGATGAATTGATCAATGCCACGCGTGCCCGCCGGTTGCGGGTCTATCTCGCCATTTTCCCAACACGCAAGATCGTAGGATTGCAGATAGGCGAACGGTCGGCTGCCGTGCGAGGCGATGAACTGATCCATAGCCGGATGATCGAGGTCGTCGCGGACGAGCTCGAATTGCTCTTCCGGATTGCCCCACCACCGAGCAACGTGCGGTTCGCCGAGCCAACCGCGAACGAGTGGCAGGTCGGCGGACGTCATTGGACGAAACTCGTACATGCGGCGTTTATGGTCAGGTGCTTTTCAACGTCTCAATCGTGACGTTGCGGTTGGTGAACACGCAGATCTCGGCAGCGATATCAAGCGATTTCCGGACAATTGCCTCGGCATCGAGCGGGCCATCAAGCAGGGCCCGCGCCGAAGCGAGGGCATAATTACCGCCTGAACCAATGCCCATGACTCCGTTTTCAGGCTCGAGCACATCGCCCGTGCCGGTGAGCACCAGGGAAACGTTCGTATCTGCGACGATCATCATTGCTTCGAGACGACGCAAGTATCGATCGGTGCGCCAATCCTTCGCGAGCTCGACCGCGGCGCGCGTCAGCTGCCCGGGGTATTGCTCAAGTTTGGCCTCCAGGCGCTCAAACAGCGTGAATGCATCCGCGGTTGCGCCGGCAAACCCGCCGATCACCTCGCCCTTGCCGAGGCGGCGCACTTTTTTGGCATTGGATTTGACAATAGTTTGCCCGATCGAAACCTGACCGTCGCCGCCGATCACCACGCTGCCGCCCTTGCGGACGGTGAGAATCGTCGTGCCGTGCCAGGAGGGAAGCTCTTTCGATGACATATGGTTAAAAGCCCCGGGATCCACTCCATCTAGGCATGCTCCGGCACGTTTGCAAACCAGGCGCGACGGATGTGGCGAAACCGACAGACCCCTGATAAAAGGCGCGGCAACAAGGATATTCGAGCGATGCGCAGCGGTTCGGTAAAGCGCAAGACCAAGGAAACCGAAGTCGAGGTCAAACTGGACCTCGACGGCTCAGGTCGCGCGTCAGTCGCGACCGGGATCGGCTTCCTCGACCACATGCTTGATCTGTTGGCGCGTCATTCGCGCATTGATATTACGGTGAAGGCCAAGGGTGATCTGCACATCGATCACCATCACACGACGGAAGACGTCGGCATCGCTCTCGGTCAGGCGTTGAAACAAGCTCTCGGCGAAATGAAAGGGATCACGCGCTATGCGGATGTGCATGTGCCGATGGATGAGGCGCTGACCCGCGTCGCCATTGATATTTCCGGCCGCCCATTCCTTGTGTTCAAGGCCGAATTCGTGCGCGACAAGATTGGCGAATTCGACACAGAATTGGTCCAGGAATGGTTCCAGGCGTTCGCCATGAATGCCGGCATCACGCTGCATGCCGAAACCTTGTACGGCACCAACGATCACCACATCGCGGAGTCATGCTTTAAAGGGCTGGCCCGCGCCTTGCGAGCAGCTGTCGCCATCGATCCGCGCGCGAAGGACGAAATACCTTCTACCAAAGGTTCGCTCGGCGGCTGACCCGATAACCGGCGCGGTTGCCGGCGGCGTCATCACCCGGAACTGTTCGCGGGATGCACGACGCAATAGATTTGGACCATAGGACCTGACAATGCCCACCTACACCGTTCATGCGCCGCCGCCGCGAGAAGGCGAGGCAACGAGCGCTCCCGAGCGCTTCGTGTTCGTGCGCGATGGTTTTCACTTCTGGGCTTTCCTGCTGGCGCCGTTTTGGCTCCTTCTACACCGCCTGTGGCTTGCGCTTGTGATCTATGTCTTCGGCTTGGGCCTGATGGGTATCGGCCTTGCGCTGTTGCGCGCGCCGGGCACTGCGCAATTTCTTGCAGCTTTTCTGATCGCTCTCTTCATGGGCTTTGAGGCGTCCACTATCTGGCGTTGGACGCTGACGCGCCGCGGCTGGCGCACGCTCGGCTTTGTTGTCGGCGAGGACGCCGAAATTGCCGAACAGCGCTTTTTTGCGGAATGGACAAAGCGCGTCGCAAATTCATCGGCGAATGCCGCATCGGTCGACGCAAAATATGCGCCGCCGGTGCGGCGCGGACCGCCGTCGCCGTCGGACGTGATCGGATTGTTTCCGGAGCCGGGAGCCCAGCGATGACCGTTGCTATCGTAGATTACGGTTCAGGCAATCTGCATTCGGCCGCGAAAGCTTTTGAGCGCGCCGCTCGCGAAAGCGGGCATGAGCAGCCGATCGCGGTCACCGGCGATCCTGAAGTGGTTGCGCGCGCTGACCGGATTGTGCTGCCCGGAGTCGGCGCATTCGCGGATTGCCGGCGCGGCCTCGATGCAATTCCGGGTATGGTGGACGCGCTCGAGCGGAGTGTCCGCAAAAAAGGGGCGCCTTTCTTCGGCATCTGCGTCGGCATGCAACTGATGGCAGAACGCGGACGCGAGTATCGGGTGACGCCAGGCCTTGGGTGGGTGCCAGGCGAAGTTGATCGCATTACGCCGTCGGACCCCGAGCTGAAGATTCCACATATGGGTTGGAACACCCTCAATATGCTCAAAGCTCATCCGCTGCTCGACGGGATACCGCTCGGGCCGCGGGGACTGCATGCATATTTCGTGCATTCATACGAGTTGAAAACCACCGAGGACGAAGACCTCCTGGCCCAGGCGGACTACGGCGGCCCGCTTACGGCCGTCGTTGGCCGCGACAACATGATCGGGACGCAATTCCACCCGGAGAAAAGTCAGCGCCTGGGTCTCGCGCTGATCGCAAGTTTCTTGAAGTGGAAGCCGTGATTCTTTTTCCCGCGATCGATCTCAAGGAGGGAATCGCCGTTCGGCTGGAGCAAGGCGATATGGCTCGCGCCACAATTTTCCACCGGGATCCCGCCGCGCAGGCGCATGCCTTCGAGCAACAGGGCTTTCAGTATCTGCACATCGTCGACCTGGATGGCGCCTTTGCCGGCAAGCCGATGAACGCAGCCGCCGTCGACAGAATTCTCGAAACGGTGAGCGTTCCTGTCCAGCTTGGCGGCGGCATTCGCGACACCGCCACCGTCGAGAGTTGGCTGGATAAAGGCATTTCGCGCGTCATAATCGGCACCGCGGCGGTCCGCGATCCGCCGTTTGTCAAACAGGCTGCCCGCGATTTTCCTGGTCGCATCGTGGTGGGCCTCGACGCGCGTGACGGCAAAGTCGCCGTTGAAGGTTGGGCGGAAACATCGCAATTGTCCGCGCTCGACATAGCGCGACGGTTCGAGGACGCAGGCGTGTCTGCGATCATATATACCGATATCGCGCGGGACGGCATGCTTCAGGGGCTCAACCTGGACGCCACCATTGCGCTTGCCGACGAGGTAAGCATTCCCGTAATCGCTTCCGGAGGCGTCGCATCGATCGAGGACATCAAGGCCTTGGTCGCGCCGCGCGCAAAAAAACTTGCAGGCGCCATCGTGGGCCGCGCTCTTTACGACGGGCGGGTCGATGCTGCGGAAGCGCTTAAGCTGATCCGGACTGTGGGGCCTATCGTCTGATGTTCAAAGTCCGGGTCATTCCTTGTCTTGATGTGAAAGATGGCCGCGTGGTCAAGGGCGTGAATTTCATCAATCTCCGCGACGCCGGGGATCCCGTGGAGGCGGCGGTTGCGTATGATTCGGCGGGAGCAGACGAGCTTTGCTTTCTTGACATCACAGCGAGTCATGAAAAGCGTGAAACCATCTATGATGTCGTCACCCGCACAGCTGAAGCATGCTTCATGCCGCTTACTGTTGGCGGCGGGGTGCGCACGGTCGACGATATTCGGAAGCTCCTGACCTGCGGTGCCGATAAGGTATCTATCAATACCGCGGCGGTTAATCGACGCGGCTTCGTGAAGGAGGCAGCGGAGAAATTCGGCGATCAGTGCATCGTGGTGGCAATCGATGCCAAGAAGGTTTCCGGGCCTGGCGAAAAGGACCGTTGGGAAATTTTCACGCACGGCGGACGTAATCCGACCGGCCTCGACGCAATTGATTACGCAAGGGAAGTCGTTGCGCTGGGAGCGGGAGAAATTCTTCTGACCTCTATGGATCGCGACGGCACAAGGCTTGGCTACGATCTGCCGCTTACGCGCGCGATAGCCGATAGCGTGACAGTGCCGGTCATTGCCTCGGGCGGCGTCGGCAGTCTTGAGCACATGGTCGAGGGCATTCGCGACGGCCATGCAACCGCAGTGCTGGCAGCCTCCATTTTTCACTTCGGCGAGCACAGCGTGCGCGAGGCGAAGGCCTATATGGCCAAAGCTGGCCTGCCGATGCGGCTCGATCCCTGACCGCAACAGTGCTATGAGCCGCCGAAAAGGGGCCGTCATGAGCAAGTTTACGCTGTCCGATCTGGAAACGCTGATTCACGAGCGGGCCAAAGCCAGCGCGGCAGAGTCCTATACCCGGACCTTGATCGATAAAGGTGTCGCGCACTGCGCCAAGAAGCTTGGGGAGGAGGCAATCGAAACCGGTCTTGCCGCTGTCCAGGAGGACAAAGAACGGCTGATCGCGGAAGCAGCCGATCTGCTTTATCATCTGCTCGTGCTGCTTGAAGCGCGCGGCGTCTCCTTATCGCAGGTCGAGGCGGCGCTGGAGAAACGCACGGCAAGAAGCGGGCACGAGGAGAAGGAGTCACGCCCGCGCAGCTAGTGGAATGATGGAACAACGCACCGAAGAAAATCTGTCGCCCTACCGCAATTTTACGCGCGGGGAGTGGGCGATGTTGCGCGAAGACACTCCCATGACCCTGGCCTCGGAAGAGGTCACGCGTCTTCGTTCGTTGCACGATCGCCTGGATATGGCGGAGGTCGAGGAAATCTATTTGCCGCTGTCTCGATTGCTCTCAATGTATGTGGCAGCGACGCAGCGGCTTTTCCGGGCACAGCAGCGCTTCCTCGGAACCGAGGATGCCAAGATGCCGTACATCATCGGCGTTGCAGGCTCTGTCGCGGTTGGCAAGTCGACCACGGCGCGCGTTCTGCAAGCCTTGTTGGCACGCTGGCCGAATGTGCCCAAGGTCGATCTGATCACGACCGATGGGTTTCTTTATCCGAACGCGGTTCTCGAACGCGAAGGCCTGATGGAAAAGAAGGGCTTCCCGGAGAGTTATGATCTGCCGGCGCTGCTGCGCTTCCTTTCCGACGTCAAGGCTGGTCGGCGTCCGGCAAGAGCACCGATCTACTCTCACCTATTCTATGACGTCATGCCGAACCAATCGATCGAGGTCGACAGGCCGGACATACTTATCGTCGAAGGGTTGAACGTGCTGCAAACCGGTCGCTTGCCGAAGGATGGCAAGGCGATTCCCTTTGTCTCGGATTTCTTCGACTTCTCGGTCTATCTCGATGCCGACGAGGATGTGCTGCTCGCGTGGTACGTGCATCGCTTTCTCACCTTGCGCGGCACGGCGTTCCGCGACCCGAAGTCCTACTTCCACCGCTATGCGCAGCTCTCGGACAGCGAGGCGACCAAGACCGCGACCTCGATCTGGTCGCGCATCAATCTCGTGAACCTGCACGAGAACATCCAGCCGACGCGCCAGCGCGCCGATCTCATCCTGAAAAAGGGTGAAAGCCATCGGGTCGAGGAAGTCGCGCTGCGGCGATTGTGACGGCTTAAGCCGCTTTCGCCGCCGCGGCATCCGACAGCAC
>JBKPLN010000348.1:0-13795 GCA_046731635.1 Pseudomonadota bacterium
GACCCGGGTAACCTGCTCGCGAGCGCGCAGATATTTGATTGTCCCGGCGCGTCGCCAGGAGGCCACCCGATAGGCGATTCCGCGACAATTGCCGCCGCGATCGAGCCCCAGCACCAGCCCCGGTTTCTCCGGCGTTCCCCGGTGCACGAACGAATAGACACAAAGCGCGCGATGAGCGCCGACAAGGCGGGCATTGCGCCGCTCCAGGAAGTCAAAGCCCGGTCGCCACATCAGCGACCCATAGGCGAAGACCCAGAAGTCCTCGTTGCTTTGCTCGAAAGAGGCATTCATCGTGGCAGGGGAGCGGACCACGGCGTTGAAAGGATATCGACCGCGTAACAGGGCGGCGGTTCCCGTGCAACTGCGATGCCGCTGCCCGGGCGCAGAAACGCCGCATTCGGCAGGTTTTGAATCGACGATGCGTGACCCACAGAGCCTGCTACCGCGCCGCCGCACCGGGCTTCGCTATGCGATTCTCGTATTTATCGCGCTTTCGCTGGTTGCCGGCTGGAGCGGCTTCTGGAAATTCGCAGCCGGCAAGGCCGAAAGCGCCATCGAAGGCTGGCGCGCGCGTGAAGCCCAGGCGGGCCGGATCTATCGCTGCGGCTCGCAGCGTGTCGGCGGATATCCGTTCCGGATCGAGGTCGAATGCGACCAGGCTTCGGCGCTGTTGAGCAACAGCCAGCCTCCGGTTGAGCTCAAGACCACCAATCTCGTTATGGTGGCGCAGGTCTATCAGCCCGGCCTGCTTATCAGCGAATTTCGCGGGCCCCTGACCGTTGGCGAGCCGGGAAAGCCCCCTGAGCTGATCGCGGACTGGAAGCTGGCCCAGTCGAGCGTGCGCGGCACGCCCTCGGCCCCGGAACGCGGGTCCCTGGTGTTGGACCAACTCGTGGTCGATCGCACCAATGACAATCTGCGGCAGAACGTTCTGCGCGCCAAACACATGGAAATTCACGGCCGCATGGCTGAAGGATCCGCGGCCAACAGGCCAGTCATCGAGGTCGCCCTTCAACTTGAACAGGCGTCGGCGCCTGCGCTGCACCCTGCCGCGGCACAGCCATTCGATGCCAACATCACGGCCCTACTTCGCGGCCTGAATGATTTTTCGCCCAAGCCCTGGCCGGTGCGTTTTCGTGAGATACAGGCGGCAGGCGGGCGCATCGACATCACGAAGGCGCGTGTGCACCAGGGTGACATTCTTGCGGTCGGCACTGCCCCCCTGGCACTCAACAATAACGGCCGGCTTGAGGGTGACGTACGCGTGACGATGGCTGGAGTTGATCAGTTTCTGGCGGCAATCGGGGCGCAGCAGAAGGTGCAAACGTCGCCAAACATGGACAAGCTTGTAGGCGTGCTTGACCGCCTCGCGCCTGGGCTGGGGGATGTGGCGCGCCAGCAGGCGGGGGCCAATATTTCGCTCGGCCTCAATCTGCTTGGTGAGCAGACGACGCTCGAAGGCAAGCGCGCGGTCACGTTGCCGTTGCGTTTCAACGACGGCGCGATTTCCCTCGGACCGATTCCGATCGGCAACACACCCGCGCTTTTCTAGCTCTTTTCGGACGCATAAGGCTTGGGCAGCGGCTCGTGCGGCAGGTCGGGATGCGGCCGGCCAAAATCCGGCGTCGGCGAATCCTGTCCGATGTCGACGATTCCTTTGCGGATGGCGCGCGTGCGCGTGAAGTGCTCAAAAAGCGCATCTCCGTCGCCCTTGCGGATCGCTTTGGTCAAAGCCGAAACGTCTTCATTGAATCGACCGAGCATTTCGAGAACTGCATCCTTGTTGGCGAGAAACACATCGCGCCACATGGTCGGATCGGAAGCGGCGATGCGGGTAAAATCACGGAAGCCGCCAGCAGAGAATTTCAACACCTCCGAACGCGTCACGCTTTGCAGCTCGTCTGCCGTGCCGACGATGGTGTAGGCAATCAGATGGGGCAGATGACTTGTGATGGCCAGCACCAGGTCATGGTGATCGGCCGACATCGTTTCCACGTTGGCACCTAGCAGACGCCAGAACGCCGCCAGTTTCTCGACAGCCTTGGGGTCGGTGTCCTCCGCCGGTGTCAGGATGCACCAGCGATTGACAAAGAGCTCGGCAAAGCCGGAATCCGGACCCGAATATTCGGTTCCGGCGACCGGGTGAGCCGGCACGAAATGGACACCGTTGGGCAGGTGAGGGGCCATATCTCGTACGACCGCTTCCTTTACCGAGCCGACATCTGAAACGATTGCACCGGCCGCGAGATGAGGACCAATCTCCTGCGCGACCGCAGCACAGGCGCCGACCGGAATACAGACAATAACCAGGTCAGCGCCTTCGACCGCAGCGGCGTTGCTCTCGACAACCTGATCGGCAAGGCCAAGCTCGGCAACGCGTCGACGGGTGCGCGGCGAGCGCGCGGTCGCGACAATCGTCCGCGCCGCATCCTGGGCACGCGCCGCGCGCGCAATCGAAGACCCGATAAGACCGACACCGATGAGGGCCAGGCGATTGAATAGAGGAGCCGGTTTGTTCATGCCGGGTTCCCCAGAAATTCCTTGAGTGCCTGCACCACGAGGCGATTGGCCTCTTCTGTGCCAACGCTCATGCGCAGGGCGTTGGACAGCTTGTACGCTGCGACCTGCCGCAGGATCAGGCCGCGTTTGGTGAGGAACGCGTCCGCATCCCGGGCCGTCCTGCCCTTCGTTTCGGGGAAATGGATCAGCACGAAGTTCGCCGCGCTCGGGGTCACTCTCAGGCCGAGCTTGCCGATCTCTTCAGTCAACCAGGCAAGCCAGCGCGTGTTGTGCGCGCGCGAGCGCTCCACATGGGCGGTGTCACCGATTGCGGCAATGCCCGCGGCGATGGCGGGACCATTCACATTAAATGGTCCGCGAATTCGGTGGACGGCGTCGACCACGTGCGCCGGTCCATACATCCAACCAAGGCGCAACGCTGCAAGTCCATAGATTTTGGAAAACGTTCGCGTCATCACGACGTTGTCTGTGGTGGCCACCAGTTCGATCCCGGACTCGTAGTCATTGCGTTGCACATACTCGGCGTACGCGGCATCGAGCACAAGCAGCACGGTTTGAGGCAATCCCTTGTGCAGCCGCTTGACTTCATCGAACGGGATGTAAGTGCCGGTAGGATTGTTCGGGTTGGCCAGAAATACGATCTTCGTCCTTGGCGTCACCGCTGCAAGAATGGCGTCGACATCCGCCGTGAAGTTCGTTTCCCGTGCGGCAATTGCCTTCGCGCCCGTGCCCATTGTCGCGATCGGGTAGACCAAAAAGCCGTGCGTCGTATAAATCGCTTCGTCGCCGTCGCTGAGAAAGGCGCGCGCAAGCAGGTTCAGCAGATCATCGGAGCCAGCACCGCAGACGATACGATCGGGATCGAGCCCATACGCGGCGCCGATCGCCTCGCGCAACGCTGAAGCAGATCCATCAGGATAATCCTCAAGGTGTTCGCCGACTGCGCGATAGGCTGCGATCGCATTCGGGCTCGGCCCCAACGGCGTTTCGTTGGAGGAGAGCTTGAACACTCTGGCTACGCCTGGCGCCGTGCTCTTGCCCGGAACGTAAGGAGCAATGTCGAGCACGCCTGGGCGCGGGTGCGGGCGGTTTGCAGTCATCAAAGGTGTCCGAACAGTCAGGCCTTCTCGGCGGCAACCGTATAGCGGGTTGCGTGGCTTCCGACGAGGGCCACCGAGCGGACGGTGGTGCCGGCATTAACCAATGCCGCGCTGATCGTTTGGAGGCTGGTTTCGTTCGGCAGCGTTACCAGCAGGGCGGCTCCATCGAAGGCATGGTCTGGCACGGCGATGAAATCAGCAAGCGCCGTCAGCGCCCGCGCAGGGCCAGCGCCCCAGCCGGAGACGCGCACGCTCCACACCTCGGCTCCAGTCGCCATGGCATCGGGCGCAACGCGGCAGATCACGAACACCGGCAGGGCGGCAGGGTGGTCCGGACGCTCGACGAACGGCAGCCGCGCAATGATTTTGGGAGCGGCATCGAACTCGAGGGCGCTCCACCACGCCCCAGCCGAGGCGATGTCGAAGGCAGGCACAAGGCCGAGATCGCCTTGAGACGCTGATACGGCTGCAACAACGCCGGCGGCACCCATGTGCGGAATGAACGGAACGGTGAAGCCGAAATGAAAACGAGCGGAGTCGCGTATGAGCGCGTCGCCTGCCGTTAAATCGGCATGAACAGAAAATGGCGCTTGCACGTAGGTAAAAGTTGAAATGATAACCCGCCAGATGCTCTCGACAGTATCAAGTGGCAATATCCCTTTGTGACGGTCGACCAGCCTGCGCATCATCGTTGCTTCGCGGGCGGGCCGGAACGCAGACGTGCCGGTGTCCTGGCTGCGTTTTACCGCGATCAGGCGGTCGATGATCTCTCCGCGTTCGATCAGAAGCTGGTGCATCGCCTCGTCGATACGGTCGATCTCGTTGCGTAGATCGGCCAGCGCGGGTGGTTCGGTCGGTTTTCCCATCCCGGCATTGATAGGTGGGCCGGAGGCTGAAATCAAAGAAAACATTGACTGCAACCTTTTACGTTGACAGTAAACCTCTGCTAATCGATCCCCGATACGGGTAGCGCCGGGAGCGCACCAAGTGCTATGGGCGATTTGACATGGGCGATGCCATGACGAGCATGCACGATGTGGCTGATGCGCCGCGCGAAGCGGACCAACCGCGCGACTCGCTGATCGCCCGGTTCGGACCGGACAAGCCGCTCAAGCTCGACGCCGGCGTGGAGCTCGCGCCATTCCAGATTGCCTATAAGACATATGGAACGCTCAACGCGCAGCGTTCGAACGCGGTGCTGATCTGCCATGCTCTGACCGGCGATCAGCACGTTGCAAGCGTTCATCCGGTGACCGGGAAATCAGGTTGGTGGGACACAATGGTCGGGCCGGGCAGGCCCATCGATACCGAGCGCTATTTCGTGATCTGTCCGAATGTCGTCGGCGCCTGCATGGGAACAACGGGGCCGTCTTCGATCGACCCGAAAACGGGCAAGCCCTGGGGTTTGGACTTCCCTGTCATCACCATTCGCGACATGGTGCGCGCCCAGGCGATGCTGCTCGATCATCTGGGCATCGAGTCGCTGTTCACTGTTGCAGGCGGTTCGATGGGCGGCATGCAGGTGCTGCAATGGGCTGCGAGCTACCCGCAACGCGTGTTCAGCGTGTTGCCGATCGCCTGCTCGACGCGCCATTCCGCCCAAAACATCGCCTTCCATGAGGTTGGACGGCAAGCGATTATGGCCGATCCTGAGTGGCGTGGCGGCCGTTATCTTCTGGAAAAGACAAATCCGCGGCGCGGGCTCGCCGTCGCGCGCATGGGCGCACACATCACTTATCTGTCCGATGCCGCTCTGCATCGGAAATTTGGCCGCAAATTCCAGGATCGCGAAAATCCGACGTTCTCGTTCGATGCGGATTTTGAGGTCGAATCCTATCTGCGCCATCAGGGAATTTCGTTCGTCGAGCGGTTCGATGCGAACTCGTATCTCTATCTGACACGGGCGATGGATTATTTCGATCTTGCGGCCGACTACGGCGGAGTCCTCGCCAAGGCTTTCAGCGGTTCACCGACGCGCTTCTGCGTTATCTCCTTCACAAGCGATTGGCTGTTCCCAACATCGGACTCACGTGCCATCGTGCATGCGCTGAATGCAGCGAGCGCTCGCGTCTCGTTTGCCGAAATCGTGACCGACAAGGGTCATGATGCTTTTCTGCTCGACGAACCCGAGCTATTTGCGATCGTGCGCGGCTTCCTCGACGGGGCCGGCGGCGCTCGCGGTCTGGGCTCTAAGAGCTAATCCAGGAGCGAAATGCAAGAGCGGATCCATGAGTACGCTATCCCGCGCCGATGACAGCCTGACGGTCGCTGGCGTTCCGCACACTTCCGGCGGCGCCCGTGTCGACCTGGTGCTGGTCGCTCAAATGGTCGAGCAGGGTGCCAAGGTGCTCGATGTGGGTTGCGGCGATGGAGAACTGCTGCGCCTTTTGAGCGAAACCCGTGGTGTGGATGGGCGTGGCATCGAGTTATCACGCGAGGGCGTGAACGAATGCGTGGCGAAGGGCTTGGCTGTCATTCAGGGCGACGCCGACACCGACCTCGGCGACTATCCGGACGATGCGTTTGACTACGTGATCCTGTCGCAAACGCTTCAGGCGACCCGGCATCCCCGCGCGGTGCTCGAGCACATGCTTCGCATAGGGCGTAGGGCGATTGTGTCATTTCCGAATTTCGGCCATTGGCAAGTGCGCCTGCAACTTCTGTTCGCCGGTCATATGCCGCGAACCGATATGCTGCCCTTCAGGTGGTACGACACGCCCAATATCCACCACTGCACCATCAAGGATTTCCGCCAGCTCTGCACGGAAATCGGCGTACGGATGGAAAAAGCGGTAGCTCTGAATGCCTGGGGCTCTCCGCTCCGGCTCAATGCCCCGTGGTGGTTCTGGAACCTGTTCGGCGAGCAGGCTGTGTTCTTGCTGAGCCGCAAAGGCTGAGTTTCGGCCCTCGTCAGTCTGAATTCTATGCCGCGGCGGTGAACTTCTTTGCCGCTAAGTATTAATCTTGACTAACTCAGTATTTTGTAGCTTGCCGAGGTATAGTGTTCTGGACGCAGCATATATCTAATTGTAGGTAGGTATTCCGATGGAATAGCAGCTATGCATTCCCATCAAACGACCTTTCAACGATCACGAAATTGCCATATGCGAACTGCGTTTGAACGCCGCGTCTTCTGCTCGACTATCCGATGAAGGCGCATTGCTTAAATCACTAAGGGGACTGACTTGATGACTTCAAATAATACAAGACGGGCGACGATTTTGCTGTGTTCGGCCGCGGCTGCTGTTCTTGCAACCTCGGCCGTTGCGAGACCTGCCCATCATCGCCATCGTGCAGCGCAGGCGACGGCGGCTGCGAGCCGAATGGTGACCGGAGCCGATCGCGACATGCGCTATTCCGCGAATGTCAAGCGGACAGCGGTGCAGCCCGTCGGCGAGTATGTCGGCCAATCTCGCCGCCATGTCCGACGCTCCACCGGGAGCGCCTATGCGCGGGCGCAATCGCACGCGAACTCAGCCTATGGTGGCCCCACCAGCAACACGCTGGTCACGGAGGCGCGCAGATACATCGGCACCAACCCAACCGGACGAGCCAGTTTGTGGTGTGGCGCTTTCATGGACTTGGTCCTCAAGCGCACCGGTCACCCGGGCGGTGGAAATCTTGCCAGCGCCTATACACGCTACGGCACGCGCGTGTCGGGCCCCCAGGTCGGCGCTATCGCCGTGATGGGGCGCCGTGGCGGCGGGCATGTTGGCGTCGTCAGCGGCATCGACGCAAATGGCAATCCGATCATTGTCTCCGGCAACCATAATCGCACGGTTGCGGAATCGGTTTATCCGGCCAGACGGATCCACGCATACGTGTTGCCGGGGGGCTGAGCAGCCCTCTTCATTGAAGCAATAAAAATGGCGCCCCGCTCTTTGTAGCGGGGCGTTTTTTTTATTCAGCGGTCGTAACGCCGTCTCCGATGGCTATGTCGCCTGCTGTCACGACTTCGGCGTAAACGCCGCAATCCGCGTGATCAAAATTATCGATGAGGGTGCGAGGGATGGGAAGGTCGCGCATACCAGTATCTGGATCGACTTCGGTTGCGGCACAGCGCTGAATGCGCTTGACCACCCGGAGCCGCGTGGTTTCTCCGATCATCAGCATGCGCCCGACAAGATTGAATTCATGCCACGCGGGCCAGCCCGCCACATAAAGATTGCCGCGAAAACGCAACGGATCGACCGGCGCGCCGGCCGCACTTTCCACCTCCGTGACCGAGGCAAGATTAATGATGGACACCACCTTCCTGGCGACGTCCGAAAAGCTGTGGCCGCCTTTTCCGAAAAGCACCTTCGGCGGTCCGTGCAATTCTTTCGGCATGAACCGGCGGAAGAACGCCTCGATCGCCAGCCGGCCTTCTTTGGTTCTCAAATCCCCGCGTGCCGCCTCCCGGTTTTCCCACCGGATAATCAACGTGTGGCTGTCCTCGTCAAAATCAGTTCGAAGGGAGGCAAGCCGATCGTTGCGCATCAGCATCAAAAAACGTTGCTTGGGCAAATAGGCCGGCGCTTCGGGATCGAAGCCGGAGGGGCCATTTTCGATGGCATAGAGACGGTCGGCGGGAATGGTCTGGCCCACGGACAGCCGCGTGTGCATGAGTGCCTGTGGCGAGAGCCCTTTCACCGGATAACGGTAAATGGCGCGGATTGAAGCGGGCTCCGATGTCATTGATTTTCGGCCGCCTTCAAGGGCGCTCTGGAGAGCATTGCATTGACCTACATCAAGCAAACCGGCTCTTCAAACTACGATAAACGCCCCCACATAATGGCCTAACGGGTCGCCTCAGGGGACCCGAACTACCGGCGCCGTCATGGGCCGAGGGGATCTAAATATGAATTTCGAGAAGTTTACCGATCGCGCCCGCGGATTTGTACAGTCCGCCCAGTCTTTGGCCTTGCGCGAAGGCCACCAGCAATTCGCACCGGAACACCTGCTCAAAGTCCTGCTCGATGACCCCGAAGGTCTCGCAGCCGGTCTCATCGATCGCTCAGGCGGCAATTCGCGGCAGGCGCTGCGGGCCGTGGAGGCTTCGCTTGCGAAGCGGCCGAAAGTCAGCGGCGGCGGCGCGGGCCAGATTTATCTGGATCCGGCGCTGGCGCGGGTCTTTGACGCAGCGGAAAAAGCCGGCGAGAAGGCCGGCGACAGTTTCGTCACCGTCGAGCGGCTGTTGCTCGCGCTCGCGCTGGAAAAGGACAGCGAGGCAGGAAAAATCCTTTCGCAGGCGGGTGTGACGCCGCAGAAACTCAATGCAGCCATCAACGCGCTGCGCAAAGGTCGTACCGCCGATTCTCCCACTGCGGAAAATGCCTATGACGCGCTGAAAAAATACGCGCGTGATCTGACGCAGGCAGCGCGCGACGGCAAACTCGATCCGGTCATCGGCCGCGATGAGGAAATTCGCCGCACGATTCAGGTGCTGTCGCGGCGGACCAAGAATAATCCCGTGCTGATCGGCGAACCGGGCGTCGGCAAGACAGCCATCGTCGAAGGTCTGGCGCTGCGCATCGTCAATGGCGACGTGCCAGAAAGCCTTCAGGACAAGCGTTTGCTCGCCCTCGACCTCGGAGCAATGATTGCGGGCGCCAAGTACCGCGGTGAATTCGAGGAGAGGCTAAAGGCCGTGTTGCAGGAGGTTACATCCTCCGACGGCGGAATCATTCTCTTCATTGACGAAATGCACACGCTGGTCGGCGCGGGCAAAGCCGACGGCGCCATGGATGCTTCCAATCTGCTCAAGCCGGCACTGGCGCGCGGCGAATTGCACTGCATCGGTGCGACCACGCTCGACGAGTACAAGAAGCACGTTGAGAAAGACGCTGCCCTGGCTCGTCGATTTCAGCCGGTCTATGTGTCCGAGCCAAGTGTCGAAGATACAATTTCGATTCTTCGCGGCCTCAAGGACAAATACGAACAGCATCACGGGGTGCGCATCGCGGATTCGGCAATCGTCGCTGCCGCCACGCTGTCGCATCGCTACATCACTGATCGTTTCCTGCCTGACAAGGCTATCGACCTGATCGATGAGGCTGCCGCAAGGCTGAAGATGCAGGTCGATTCCAAGCCCGAGGAGCTTGATTCGATCGACCGTGAAATCGTGCGGTTGAAGATCGAACAGGAGGCGCTGAAGAAAGAGTCCGATCCGGGTTCCAAGGATCGTCTCAAGCGACTCGAAAACGAGCTGAAAGAGCTGGAAAAGCGTTCGGCCGATTTCACTGGCCGCTGGAAATCGGAAAAAGAGAAGCTCTCGGACGCGCAGAAGCTCAAGACCGAGCTCGACCAATTGCGCGCCGAGCTCGCCAACGCCCAACGTCGTGGTGAATTTCAGCGCGCCGGCGAATTGGCCTATGGCCGCATTCCGGAACTCGAGAAGAAGTTGGGTGCGATCGAAGCCTCCGATGGCAAAGGCGCGATGGTGGAGGAGACCGTCACTGCCGATCACGTTGCGCAAGTTGTTTCGCGCTGGACCGGCGTGCCCGTCGACAGGATGCTTGAGGGCGAAAAGGAAAAACTCCTGCGCATGGAAGACGAACTGGCCAAGCGCGTCATCGGCCAGCAGGACGCCGTGCGCGCGGTCTCCACGGCAGTGCGGCGCGCACGCGCCGGTTTGCAGGACCCGCGCCGGCCAATCGGCTCCTTCATGTTCCTAGGCCCGACCGGCGTCGGCAAGACCGAGCTCACCAAGGCGCTGGCGGAATATCTGTTCGATGACGACAGCGCACTGATCCGCATCGACATGTCGGAATACATGGAGAAACACGCGGTCGCGAGACTGATTGGCGCGCCGCCAGGATATGTCGGCTACGAGGAAGGCGGTGCCCTTACCGAAGCCGTGCGGCGCAGGCCTTATCAGGTGGTGCTGTTCGACGAGATCGAGAAAGCGCATCCGGATGTTTTCAACGTCCTGCTGCAGGTGCTCGATGACGGCCGCCTCACGGATGGCCAGGGCCATACGGTGGATTTCCGCAACACGCTGATCGTGATGACGTCAAACCTCGGCTCTGAATTTCTCGTCAATCAGCCGGAAGGTCAGGATACCGACGCAGTCAAAGACCAGGTCATGGCAGTGGTCCGCGCGGCGTTCCGGCCGGAATTTCTCAACCGCGTGGACGAGATCATCCTCTTCCACCGCCTCAAGAAGGCGGACATGGGGAAGATCGTCGACATCCAGATCGCGAGACTTCAGAAGCTGCTCGACGACCGCAAGATCGTGCTCAAACTCGATGCCAAGGCGCGGGATTGGCTGGCCGAGAAGGGCTGGGACCCCGCTTACGGTGCACGGCCGCTCAAGCGTGTTATTCAGAAGTCGGTGCAGGATCCGCTTGCCGAAATGATCCTGGCCGGAAAGGTCAAGGACGGCGAAACCGTCAAACTGTCCGCCGACAAGCTGGGCCTGACCTTCAATGGCAAGCTCGCACAGGCGGCGTAGCCAAGAACAACATGTCATGCCCGGCACGAACGCCGGGCATGGCAAATCCTGAGGCTTTGCTGAATACGGCTATCGAACCGCAGCGCCGCTCGATGCAACGCGCGCGGGCTTGCGGGCCATGATGCCGTCGAGCCGTTCGCGCTCCTTGTCGAAGCTCGCGAGCAGCACGCCTTCCAGCACGCGGCCGCGTGGCAGCTTGATCCGCATCGGATCGACGAACCGCCCGTTGACGAGGATTTCGTAGTGCAGGTGCGAGCCAGTGGAAAGCCCGGTTGATCCGACAAATCCGATTACCTGGCCTTGTCGGACGCGCGTGCCCTCGTCCATTCCGCGCGCGTAGGCAGTCATGTGCCCATACGCCGTTTCATATCCGTTGTTGTGGCGAACCCGGATATATTTTCCGTAACCCGATTCCCATCCGACTTTCTCGACGATGCCGTTGCCGGATGCGTAGATCGGCGTGCCGCTCGGTGCCGCCCAGTCAACGCCAGTATGCATTTTGGTGTAGCCAAGGATCGGATGGCGGCGCAGGCCGAATCCTGAGCGCATGATGCCGGCGAGCACCGGCTTGCGAACCAGGAATTTCTTCGCGCTTTTGCCCGTCTCGTCATAGTAGTCGACCAGCCCGTCGTCCGGCGACTGGAAGCGATAAAATTTCTTTGTTTCGCCGCCGACAGTCAGAGTAGCAAACAGTACGTCGCTACGGCTGTCGGGGGCCGGCGTTTCGTCTTCTCCGGCGTAGAGCACCTCGAACGAGTCTCCGGGCTGCACCTTGCGCTGAAAATCGACATCGTAGGAGTAGATGCGGATCAGATCTTCAATGATCGGTCGGGGTATCCGATTGCGCAACGCGGTCTCGTATATGCTTTGATATAGGCGCACGCCCGAAGTATCGTTCTCGTCGCTCTCTTCCGTGGCTTCGGCAACCTCGGTCTCGACATTTTTTACGTCGACGGACACGTATTTTCCGCTATCCGACAGCGCGATGACCGCATCGATTCCTGAGTCGTTCGCAATTATGACGCGGACCGGCTGCAGACGCTGGCCGCCGGAAACTGGCGCCATCAATATGCGCAGTTTCTGCCCTTCCCTGATGCCGCCCTCGAAACTTCGAGGCCCGAGAACCCGCGAGATCGCACTGAGGTCCGCACCGGCAGTATTGAGATCGCGGAGAACGCTGATAACGCTGTCGCCTTTCTTAGCGATAATTAGCTTTTCATTGAGGCCATTTCCGCCCGTCGTCTGAGTCGCGGTCTTGGGCAGCAAGGTAATATTTTCAGGGACGATGCGCGCTTCGAAGCCCACATATGGATCGACAGTCCCGTCGCCGGCATAGGCGAGCTTAATTCCGGTGATGTTGGCGGCCACAGGAAGATGATTGGCGGCTTTATCGCTCCATTCGGCAGCCTCGCGCACGCGCGCGATGACTTCGTCGTTAGGCGTCAGCAGCGAAATTTTTAGCCTTGGCATTATCGGTGCCATGTCGCGCATCACGAACGCAACTTCGGCATCCGGTTCTGCCGCCGTGCCGTCGTTTGCGGTGGCGTTGCCAGGCGTAGATTCGGCAAGCAGTCTTTGCGGGTTAAATGGGGGGATATTGGCCGAGAGGTCGGAAACGGTGAGTGACAGATTTCCGGCAATGCGCACGAAAGGACGCACGCGCACGACTTCGTGGTTGCCGACCTTGTTGATGGTGGAGACGCGAATGACCTGGCGCGCGAAGGTTGGCTCTTCGGCGGTTGGCAGGCGGTCGCTCTTGTGCGCGCCTTTTTCGGCGCCGCCAAGCGCACCGCGGAGCGCAACTTCGACACGTTCAGGCAACGCGGCAAAATTGGTTTCACCGTCGAGGGATGTGAAAACGGCGCCGCCCATGAGAGCAGCGCCGCAAAGCGCGGTCAGAATCGTGCCGGCAAACCATTGCACCGAAACCCGTCTGCGATCGACAAATCCGCTCGAGCCGCCATCGACCGACAGCGGTGGTTCGTTGCCGAGCTCGATGCCCTCGGCCTGCCGTGATCTTGGTGCGCCGCGCGACCGTGTCTGGTCCAAGCTCGCCGTCCCCATGCGCCTCGGATCGAAGGTGGCTTGCCGCAACCAAAAAGCCCCAGACGCCGTCGGCAGGCCCGCTTGAATCAAGTTCCGGCACGATGCCGGTGGGTCCAGGGCCCGTCAACGCTGCACCCGAACCCATAGCTGACTGGCCTGATTTGACGGCGGCTGAAAAGCCCCCGTTGCGATTCCGTCCCTCGAAAGGACCGCAAGGACGACGCAGGAATATGGCCTGAGTACGGCGCGGCATGAATTAAGGCATTATTTATCTATTGGGCGAGCGAAAATTTCCCCGACCTTCAATGCAGGCCAGAAAAATGGGGCTTTTTGGTTGACAATGCGCGAGGGCAACGCCTATATACACCTCATCGGCGCGCCGTCCGCCTACGGTGCGATTGCGCGCCTCTGAAGCTCCTCACTGGAACAGTGAATCGGCATCCGACAGTTCTCGGATGCACGAGCTTCGCCGGCTCTCCGGCTGACCGGGGAGTGGGGACCGCCATGGTTCCCGGGCTGTTTGAAAAGTGAATAGGAAGAAAGAGAAACGTGGACGGCGGAGTCCTTGCGGGCCGCTCTCGCGTGGAGACGAGAGTCTGCATCGAGACGGCTTCGGAAGAGACATCGGCGGTTCACGTTTAAGGTACATCGCTGATCAGCAATGATCAGTGGGTGGACCTCGTCAAAGTGACAA
>JBKPLN010000349.1:0-2056 GCA_046731635.1 Pseudomonadota bacterium
GTTCTAACTCGCATGACTACGCACACCGATGAAACGATAGCGAGTACCGTGGTGCTCGCATGTCTGCTCATCGCCTTATTCGCTATCCTTTTGGCGGCACCTCTATTGTTCCTTTTGATGGATATGGGCGCAGCGTGCTGCGCCATCGCCGGCCCCCATCCCAATCATCCAGGGCCGGTTCCAGACGATGGCGTTCTGGCCGATATCCTCACGGAAATCGCACCGAGCGACGCCGCGCGGCAGGCAGTCCTGGTTGACAATCCGCAACGATTCTATCGCTTCGCGCCGGCGCGGCGCCTGACGGGCGAGCCATCGTGACCCGCCGTCTGCATGATCGGATTGCAATCGTGACCGGCGCAGGCTGCGTCGGCCCCGGCTGGGGCAACGGGCGCGCTATCGCCGTTCGTTTCGCCGAGGAAGGCGCCAGGATTTTCGCGGTCGACCGCGATCTCGAGTCCGTCAGGGAAACCATCGATCGCGTGAAGGCGGTGGGCGGCGCGATTGTCACCCATCAATGTGACGTTACCGACGCGACATCCGTCGAAGCGATGGTGAAAACCTGCTTCGATCATTTCGGTCGCATCGACATTTTGGTCAACAATGTCGGCGGCTCGGCCCACGGCGGACCGGTTGAAATGAGCGAAGATGCCTGGGATGCGCAGGTCGACCACAACCTGAAGAGCGTCTTCCTGACGTTGAAGTACGTCCTGCCGGTGATGGAACGCCAAAAGAGCGGTGCTGTCGTCAATATCGCATCGACCTCTGGGCTTCGTTGGACCGGCGCAGCGCAGGTCGCCTATGCCGCGACCAAGGCTGGCGTGATCCAGTTATCGCGCGTCGTGGCCGTGCAATACGCGGACAAGGGTATACGCGTGAATACGGTGGTTCCTGGACAATTGCATACGCCGATGGTCGAGGCGCGGCTTGCGGGCCAGCGCGCCGGCGGCGATGTGGAAGCGCTGCTCAAAAGCCGACTCGAGCGAATTCCGATCGGATTCATGGGCGACGGCCGCGATACAGCAAACGCCGCCCTGTTTCTTGCTTCCGATGAGGCGCGCTTCGTCACCGGTACGGAGATCGTGGTGGATGGCGGAATGACAGCGCGGTGCGATTAGAACGGCTCAAGAAGCCGTGTTGAACCGCTCGATGCAGGTTCGCAGGACGTCGTCGCCGGGTTTCTTCCACCAATTCTCAGCGGAGAAAATTTCGACCTCGGTCAAGCCGCGATAGCCGGAGTGGTGCACCAGTTCACGAATGCGCGGCAAGTCGATGACACCGTCACCCATCATGCCGCGATCGAGCAGCAAATCGCGCGTCGGCACCAACCAGTCGCAAATGTGGTAGGCCAGGATGCGGTCGTTGGCTCCGGCACGTGCAATCTGCGCCGCGAGATCGGGATCCCACCAGACGTGGTACGCATCGATGGCAACTCCGGTGCCCGCGCCGAGCACATCGCAGAGATCCAGCGCCTGAGCGAGCGTGTTAACACAGGAGCGGTCGCCGGCATACATCGGGTGAAGTGGCTCGATGGCGAGCGGCACGTTGCACGCCCGCGCGTGCGGCAGGATCGCGGCCAATCCCTCCTGTATCATCTGACGCGCGGAACCGATGTCCCGCGAGCCCTTGGGCAAGCCGCCTGCAACGAGAACCAGGCATTCCGCGCCCAATGCCGCCGCCTCATCGAGGGCACGTTTGTTGTCGTCGATCGCCGCGCGCCGGCCTGGCTCGTCCGCCGCAGGAAACATGCCGCCCCGGCAGTAGCCCGTGACACGCATGCCATTCGCTCTGATAACCCGAACCGATTCCTCTAGTCCGAGTGCGGCAACCTGATCGCGCCACGGATCGACGGCCTTGATGCCGTGGCGTGCGCAAGCCTCCACAGCTTCGCGCAGATTCCACTGCTGACACACGGTCGCAAGATTGATCGACAGACCGTCGGTGTTCATGCCATTCCATGCACCGCCAGCAGCTTGTTCAGGCGGGCCGCGGCCAATTCCGGATCGTGCAGGACGCGGGCCTTGTCGGCGAGACGAAAAAGCTCGGCAAGATGCAGCAG
>JBKPLN010000350.1:0-2312 GCA_046731635.1 Pseudomonadota bacterium
GTCATCGACAATGCCATGGACGAGGCATTGGCCGGTCACGCCGACTGGATCGAAGTCGAAATGGAAGCAAACGGCTTCGTCAGCGTAACCGACAATGGGCGCGGCATCCCCGTCGACCCCCATCCGAAATTCAAGAATAAGTCCGCGCTGGAAGTCATCATGTGCATGCTGCACGCGGGCGGGAAGTTCGACTCGAAAGTCTATGAGACTTCGGGCGGCCTGCACGGGGTCGGCGTTTCCGTCGCCAACGCTCTCTCGGAGCGGATGGAGGTCGAGGTAGCGCGCGAGCAGCAGCTCTATCGCATGGCTTTCGAGCGGGGAAAGCCAAAAGGGAAACTGGAAAAAGCCGGACGCGCGCCCAACCGGCGCGGCACCCGCGTGCGCTTCAAGCCGGATGCGGACATCTTCGGACCGAAAGCGGCATTCAAGCCCGAGCGCGTTTTCAAGATGGCGCGCTCGAAAGCCTACCTTTACGGCGGCGTCGAGATCCGCTGGCATTGCGACAAGGCGCTGCTCAAGGGCGTTGAGGACGTCCCCGAGAAAGCCACGTTTCATTTTGCCGATGGGTTGAAAGATTATCTTGCCGCCAATCTGACCGGCGCGACGCTGGTGCATCCGGATATATTCACGGGCTCGGCGGGCGAGACCGGTCGCCACGGCGCGGTGGAATGTGCCGTCGCCTGGACCGCCGACACAGATGGATTTCTCAACTCTTACTGCAACACGATTCCGACCCCGGATGGCGGCACGCACGAATCCGGTTTGCGCTCGGCGCTGCTGCGTGGACTGAAAGATCACGCAGAGCGCGTCGGCCAGGAAAAGCGTGCTGCCCCCGTCACCAGTGACGACGTCATGACCGGTGCCGGCTGCATGCTGTCGGTGTTCGTGCGCGAGCCGGAATTCCAGGGTCAGACCAAGGACCGGCTTGCTACTGCCGAAGCGCAGCGCATCGTCGAACAGGCGATCAAGGATCCATTCGACCACTGGCTTGCCGGAAACCCGATGCAGGCAAACAAGCTGCTCGATTTCGTCGTCGAGCGGGCCGAAGAACGAATTCGCCGCCGCCAGGAGAAAGACATCGCGCGCAAGACGGCAGTGCGCAAATTGCGCCTGCCCGGAAAGCTCGCCGATTGCACGTCATCGGCATCGGAAGGGTCGGAAATCTTCATTGTGGAGGGCGACAGCGCCGGCGGTTCGGCCAAGCAGGCGCGCGACCGGCGCACACAGGCGGTGCTGCCGCTGCGCGGAAAGATTCTGAACGTCGCCTCGGCCGGCAAGGACAAGCTCGCGCAAAATGCGCAACTTGCCGACCTGATCCAGGCACTCG
The DNA here is from genome assembly GCA_046731635.1 of Pseudomonadota bacterium. GTDB lineage: Bacteria > Pseudomonadota > Alphaproteobacteria > Rhizobiales > Xanthobacteraceae > Pseudolabrys. Next base: position 1,328 of record JBKPLN010000350.1, read on the forward strand.
GTTGTGGCACGGGCTCGCACTATCATGAGAAGGATTTGCGCTACGAGAAGGTCATCGTGATGACCGACGCCGATGTGGATGGCGCGCATATCGCTTCGCTGCTGATTACTTTCTTTTACCGTCAGATGCCAAAGCTGATCGAGGGTGGGAAGCTTTACCTTGCGGTACCGCCGCTCTATCGGCTCTCGCACGGCGGCAAGATCGTCTATGCCCGCGACGACAAGCACAGGGAAGCGCTGCTCAAGAAGGAATTCCATGCCAATGCCAAGGTGGAAGTCAGCCGCTTCAAGGGCCTCGGCGAGATGATGGCAGCCCAGTTGAAAGAAACGACCATGGATCCGTCCAAACGCACTCTCCTGCGCGTCATGCTGGCCGACAAAGAGGTGAAGCCGACCGCTCGAGCGGTCGAGCGCCTGATGGGTACGAAGGCTGAGGCGCGCTTCGAATTCATCCAGGAAAAAGCGGAGTTCGCGAGCGCAGACTTGCTGGACGTTTGATCTCGCCACGCAATGAGCGGTTGGCAAGCAGTGTCGCCGCTCTCACTCTAGTTCCAGAAATTTTATCTGCCGTTCCGAAAAATTTATCCGAGGCAAGTGGCCATGCCGAAAGGCTATGGAACTGTTCCTTGCGCTCGTCTTTGTAAATTGTCGGCGGTTCGGATGAATGATGTGATAAATTACATTTTGCCTGGAAGGTAGCCGGTTACGCTCCTGTGCAGTCACTCAGATATCGTCTCCAGCCTGAGGCCGCTATGAAATCGGATCGGCCCGCAATCCTCATTGTCGACGACAATGAGGACAATCGATACACGCTGCAAACCCTCCTCGAAGCAGACGGCTTTGAACGAATCGCAAGCGCATCCGGCGGCAACGAAGCGGTGAGGATGATCGAGAATGAAAAATTCAGTCTCGTTTTGCTCGATATGATGATGCCGGACTTGAATGGCGACGAAGTTTTGCGAGTGATCAAGAGTAAGGCGGATACA
>JBKPLN010000351.1:0-4115 GCA_046731635.1 Pseudomonadota bacterium
GCCGAGATGACTGACCTTGCGAACCCTGAGCTCGGAGCATGTTACGGTCACCTGCTCGTAGGCTTCCGCATGGCGATAATTGAGCCGGAATGCCCAGTACAACAGCAGCACGTCGAGTCCACAGAACCCGAATACCGGCCAGGCGCCGAGCACCAGAAACAGCATGCCGGTTATGAAGCTCACCAACCCGAACAGGACCATGAGAATCAGAAAACCGATCCGGCCAAGCGAGCGATGTGGCGTCAGCGTCGCCGAAAAGATCGTGGGTTCAAGCTCGTCGCCGTTGTCGGTGTGCATCGTGCTCAGTATACCGAAATCATGGTGAAAAAGCCTGCCCGCGGGGGGAGCGCACGCAATCGGACGCTGCGTCCGCGGAAACGCGCAAAAGTGAAGCCGGAGCCAAAGCGGGTCGCGGCCGATCTTAAGGCTGCTGCCGGCGAACTGCCGCAATGGACACCGGCGCAGATCGAAGAGGCGTTTCGTAGGTTCAAGGCTGCCAACCCCGAACCCAAGGGAGAGCTCCAGCACATCAATCCGTTTACATTGCTGGTAGCGGTCGTGCTCTCGGCGCAGGCCACCGATGCCGGCGTCAACAAGGCGACGCCCGCCCTGTTTGCGCTGGCTGATAACCCCGCAAAAATGATCGAGCTGGGTGAGAAACGCGTTCGAAATCTTATCAAGACCATCGGCCTCTACCGGACCAAAGCCAAAAACGTGATCGCATTATCGCGCAAGCTTCTCGCCGAGCATGGCGGGCAGGTGCCGCGTTCGCGTGAAGCGCTGGAGGCTTTGCCGGGCGTCGGCCGCAAGACCGCCAACGTCGTGCTCAATATTGCATTTGGTGAACCGACCATCGCCGTTGACACGCATATTTTTCGCGTCGGCAACCGCACCGGAATTGCCACCGGCAAGACGCCATTCGAGGTCGAGATGAAACTGGAAAAGGTGGTACCGGCTGAATACAAGCCTCATGCGCACCATTGGCTTATTTTGCACGGGCGTTACACTTGTGTCGCGCGCAGGCCGCTGTGCGAGAAATGCATCATCAGCGACCTTTGCCAATGGCCGGGAAAAACCGTCGCGTAATGCAAGTTCGGGAGAGGCGTATGGAAGGCAGCAGTCGCGGCGGGCCCATGTTTGTCGATCACGCCGATCCAAAAGCCTGGTTCGAGCGTGCGAAACTCCCGGTCAAGTCCGCCGCCGCCTGGCACAAGAGCGGATTTCGTATCAGTGGCAACTTCAAACGCGACGTCGCCGCTGGCGGCAAATACTGGCGCGTAGGTGCTGATCTGCTATCCAAGCTTCCGAATAAATCAAAACGCAGCGCCGAGCAGAAAATAGCGGCGGAGCTCATACTTTCAGCTTGTCGACGGACACGGGAAGATTTTCTGCAGCGGCATGCCGGGACCATCTACCGCAAGCTGACGAGAAATCTCGCCAATTTTGTGCGCGTCGATGATCTCGTCTATGGCGCCGCCAGGCTGGTCCCGGGATTGACGCCGACACGCAAGCAGGACGACGCCGAAAGTTCGCTGATGCAGGCCGAAAAAGACGGGGTCGAAGTCGATCAGGGTATTTTCCTCTCGCAAGTCCTCGCGGTACCGGACGCAGGCATGCATTTGTGCAAATCGATGCTGCTTCCGAAGCCTGAGGCGCTTGAGCGCATGGCTGAGTTCGTCAACGGCGGCACAATCGATTTTGGCCGCGCCAAGGTCGAGCGACAGGGGAAAGCGGCGGTCGTCACGGTCTGCAATCCGCGATTTCTCAATGCGGAAGATGACGACACGCTTGATGACACCGAGACCGCCGCTGACATCGCCATGCTCGATCCGGTGAGCGAAATTTGCGTGCTGCGCGGCGGCGTGGTGGACCATCCCAGATATCGCGGCCGCAAGGTTTTTTCCGCAGGCATAAACCTGACGCATCTCTATCGCGGAAAGATCCCTTACCTTTGGTACATCCGCCGCGATATGGGCATCGTAAACAAGATGTTCCGGGGTATCGCGCTCGTCGACGCAAACCCGGACGAGATTTATGGAGGCACGCGAGAAAAGCCGTGGATGGCCGGTGTGGACGTTTTCGCGATCGGTGGCGGCTGCCAATATCTTCTCGCAATGGACTACGTCGTTGCGGGCAGCGATGCCTACATGACGCTGCCTGCACGCAAGGAAGGCATCATACCCGGCGCTGCCAATTTGCGTTTGACGCGGTTTGTTGGTGCGCGCGCGGCACGGCAGGCCATCATGATGGGCCGCCGATTCGAGTGCGACAGTCCGGAAGGACGGATGATTTGCGATCTCATTGTGCCGCCCGATGAGTTGGACGCGGCGATTGCGCGCGTGGTCGACGATTTCACCGGCTCCGGCGTGGTCAGCGCAGCAGGTAACCGACGGGCATTTCGCGTGGGCGAAGAACCGCTCGATACATTCCGGCGCTACATGGCCGTGTATTGCCGTGAGCAGGCCTATTGCCATTTCAGCCCGGCGCTCATCGCAAATCTTGAAAAACACTGGAACGCCGCGCAGCGGAAAATCTAGCGACGACAGCACGCCGGGAGGACGTATGCCGGGTTTGCAGCTTAAGGGCATCAACTTGGCGCCGCGCCGTGACACATTCGATCCGATCGAGACGGCATCGCGCGACGAGATCAGCGCGCTACAACTCAAGCAGCTCAAAGCGACGGTTAGTCACGCCTACGCCGGTGTCCCGCACTACAGAAAAACTTTCGATGCGGCGGGCGTGCATCCAGATGATCTTAAGTCTTTGAATGATCTAGGTAAATTTCCATTCACGGTCAAGGACGATCTGCGCGCGCACTACCCATTCGGGATGTTCGCTATCCCGCGCGAGCAGGTGCTGCGCGTGCACGCCTCGTCGGGCACCACCGGCAAGCCGACCGTGGTCGGCTACAGCCGGAAGGATCTCGACACCTGGGCCGGAGTGATGGCGCGTTGCATGCGCGCGGCGGGATGCCAGCCCGGAATGCTGGTGCAGAACTCATACGGCTACGGCCTGTTCACCGGCGGGATCGGCTTTCATTATGGTGCCGAGCGGCTCGGCATGACGGTTGTGCCGGTTTCCGGCGGCATGACCGAGCGACAGGTGCGCTTGATCGCCGATTTCAAGCCAGATGTCATCTTCGTCACGCCAAGCTACATGCTCGCGATCCTCGACGAATTTCATGGACAGGGCCTCGATCCCCGGCGGAGTTCGATCAAGATTGCTATGTGTGGCGCCGAACCGTGGACTAATGCCATGCGGGCGGAGATCGAGGATGCATTCGATCTGCACGCCATCGACAACTACGGATTGTCGGAAATCATCGGCCCCGGCGTTTCCTGTGAATGCATCGAGAGCAAGGATGGACCGCATATCTGGGAAGATCACTTTTACCCCGAGGTCATCGACCCGGCGACAGGTCAGGTGCTGGCGGATGGCGAAGCCGGCGAGCTGGTTTTCACGACACTCACCAAGGAAGCGATGCCAATCGTGCGCTATCGCACACGCGACCTTTCCCGATTGTTGCCTGGCACGGCACGGTCGATGCGCAGGATGGAGAAAGTCACAGGCCGTTCCGACGACATGATGATCGTGCGCGGCGTGAATGTATTTCCCAGCCAGATCGAAGAGATTATTCTCAAGGACCAGCGCCTGGCGCCGCATTTTGTGATCGAGCTCCGTAGGGCCGACCGGCTCGACGAAATCACCGTTGTTGTCGAGGCGAGGCAAGATGCGGATGCCGGCATCTTTGCCACGTGCGAGCGCGAGCTCGCTCAACACATCAAAGCGCTGATCGGCGTGACCGCCGGCGTGCGCGCGGTCAAGCCCGGCACAGTCGAGCGTTCAATTGGCAAGGCCAAGCGGGTGATCGATCTGCGGCCGAAAGGCTGACAATCATTGCGGCCGTGCCATCAAGGCTGCTGGCGATCCTGACAATTTCTTGTGCATGTGGACCATGAAGGCCATGGCAAAAATCGGCGTCGCAAAATTGAGGAGGGGTATCGACACGAAAGCGGCGATGACCATGCCTGCAACAAACAGATAGGTCGAGTTGGCTTTGCGCATCGCTTTCGCCTCGTCGGGAGGACGAAAACGCATGGCGGCCAATTCGAAAT
>JBKPLN010000352.1:0-1694 GCA_046731635.1 Pseudomonadota bacterium
TTCGAGAGCTCGCCGACAAAAACGAAGAAAAAGACCGGCGCGACGCTGAAGACTGACAAGTTGTCCCCATCCGTCGAGGCTGCCATTTTTCCGCCTCCGCGCGGCCATTGAATTTCTCCGCGATTCGCGCTTGGGGAATCCGAATCGCGAGGAAGGGCTTCTGCGATTTTATGCCGCCATCGATCACGGTCCCGGAAAGCCGAAGATGCCGCATGCGCGCGAACGAGTGCCGCATCCTCGCAGAAAGACTTCACGCTCAGCTCGCACGCGAAGTGTTGCTGAAAGCGGCTTCGGACTATGAGCGCATGGCACGCGAAGCCGAACAACAAGAAATTGCACAAGGTCTCTCGCATCTGCAAGCGGTTGCCAGCGACCTGTACCTGGCCCGCTTGAGGGCGGACAATCGGGATTGAATTTGGGTCAGTCGCCATCGCGCAAAGCGGCGTGGCACGCGGCTCCTGGCGGCGATCTCAAGCCCAGGAGAAACTAGTTTTCATCCGAACGTGGCGACAAGCCGCCCTTTCGGGCGCATCCATAGTCCTTGCAAAAATGGGAAAGATCGCCTTCGCAGGGATGGCCGGTGATCGGACAGCGCAGCGACGGCCCGACGGCGGCTTTAGCTTTATCGGCTGCAAAAAACCACGGATTATCCCATAGGGTTTCAGTCACGTTCGCCTCGTTCGCCATGGTCAATCCGAATATGCCGTCATGGGACTAATCACGGCGGGAATTTCCGTAAGCTTCGTCACCGGAAAGCCGCCCAACCGTGCGTGCTCAAAAACCAGATCCTCGTTTTCTGCCAGGTAAACGCAGAATGTCTTGTCTGCCGCGACGAACGAGTCGAGCCACTGTACCCTTCCGGAAAGACCGGCAAGTGCACCGTTCGACTTGGCGGCAATCTTCTTAAGTTGCGCGCGGTCGAGCCTGCCGACGCCCGGTATTTCGCGCTCGATCATGTAGCGTTTCATGGTTAGGGCCCGTATAGCTCTACGCTTCAGGACTGATCTGGCGGCAACAGGTCCGCGTGCCTTTCAAAGAACCGGCGAGCCTCCAGGCGTCGCGATTCCTTAAGCGCGTCCACGAGACGACCGAAGAAAGACTTGCGGGGCTTAATTTCCCCAGCAGTTGTGGTGGGGGTGCGAACACCCCCGAACGCAGCATCCATCGGATCTCTTCCTTCTTGAACACTGAGCTTTGACAAATGCCTTGGCACCCATCTCGGCGTTGGAGGGCGAGCCTCACCGCTTCATCAGGACAACTTCCAGGTACTCGCTGGGCACGACCATCGTGCCGTCCTCGGCCTTGTTCATGCGCCCGATGAGGTCGTACAAATCCTTCTCAAGGCGTGTCCGCTGAGGCTCATCGAGAGCGGAGAATGCCTTGAGCACAGGACCGTAGTAGGTCTTGAAGACCTCGACGAAATGCTCATCCGAGCGATAGCGGAAATTGAAGATGCGCGGCTCGGTCTTGATCCAGGTCGCCGCGGACCCGAACAGTTCAGTCAGCCGCGCGCGCGTGCCCCACAGCATTGGAGACTTGGCAGCGGCAGGCGGCGGCAGATATTTGCCAAGTGTCTTGAAGAGCTGTCCGATGAATCCGTCTGGCGTCCAGTTGGCGAGACCGATCTGACCGCCGGATTTGCAGACCCGCATTATCTCGCCGGCGGCACATTCCTGGTTTGGAGTGAACATGAC
>JBKPLN010000353.1:0-2339 GCA_046731635.1 Pseudomonadota bacterium
TGCGATAGGCGTGCTCGCCGGCGCGGGCGGCAAGCCAGCATTTGCAAAGGACCGCCATTTGTCCAATGCGGGGAGGCCAGCGGCGATTCACGATTGTAATATCGAGGCGAACAAATACAGTCCCATCACCCAGCTGCCAAACCAATTTGCGGTTTACGGAACCTGTATGATCAACCATGGGCAGCGGTTTGGTTAGTGGAGTTCAGGCGGGTCGCCAACCCAATTAATCTGGCTCCGTCGTAAGGCGTTTGCCTCACTTTCGCACCTGCGCTGCTACCATTATTGTTCGGGGTGCCGTGGCCCATGGTTGCGGTTGTTCGTGAACAACGTACTGCTGCAGACCGATAGTATTTGGGAAAAGGTCATGCCTGATCGCAGAATTGCCGTCGGTTGGAAAGGCATCGTTTGCGCACTGATCCTCACAACGTCGCATGGCGTTGCCGCTGCACAAAACATGGCACCGCCACCGGCTGTTTCGGTAACCCCGGTAGTGTCGCGTCAGGTGACGGAGACTGGCACCTATGTCGGACGCGTGACAGCGATCGATAAGGTGGACGTTGTCGCGCGGGTGCCAGGGTTCATCGAGGAGCGCGCATTCACAGAAGGGCAGCAAGTCAAGAAGGGTGAGCTGCTCTTTCGGATCGAGCAGGCAACTTACAAGGCGGCCGTCGAGCAGGCTCGGGCCGCCCTCGCAAAGGCGAAGGCGACTGAGGTCAACGCAAAGCTGCAGTTGGAGCGCGGCAAGGATCTCGTGCGCAACAACAACATTCCGCAAGCCACGGTCGACCAGCGTGCCGCGGACGAAGAAGCGGCTCAGGCGAGCGTGATGGAAGCCCAGGCGGAGCTCGATCAGGCGGAAATCAATCTCGGTTACACCGAAATCCGCTCACCGATTGATGGCCGGATCGGACTCGCTACTTTTACCATTGGTAATCTGGTCCAACCGTCGTCCGGAAAGCTCGCAACAATCGTCAGCCAGGACCCCATCTACGTCATCTTTCAGGTCAGTCAACGCAACGTTCTGGAGTATCGGCGCAGGGTGGCCGAGTCTCCCAACAACACGCATCTCACTATTCACATCAAGTTGCCCGATGGCAGCGCCTATCCGCATTCTGGTCTCACCAATTTCCTCGACGTTCAGGTCGATTCCACGACCGATACCGTTGCGGTACGGGCCAAGGTACCAAACCCGAACGGTCTTTTGACCGCTGGTGGAGTCGTCGGCGTAATCGTGGAACGAGGTGCGCCACGATCGGCGCTCACAATTCCCCAAGCCGCCGTCCTGCTCGATCAAGCCGGCCGCTATGTTCTGGTCGTCGATGCGGAGAAGAAGGTCGAGCAACGTCGCGTAACTCTCGGGGCCGAGCAGGGACGCAATGTTGTTGTGACTGACGGTCTTAAAGCGGGCGAACTAGTCATCGTCGACGGGATCCAAAAGGTGCGTGCCGGCCAGGTCGTAACGGCGAACGTCCTGCCCGGAACCTGAGCGAATGCTCTCCGGTATTTTCATCGAGCGACCGCGGCTCGCCTTCGTCGTCGCCATCGTGATTACGCTCGCCGGCATTATTGCCATCACGGCAATTCCGATCGCGCAATTTCCCGACATCGTGCCGCCTCAGGTAACGCTCAACGCGACGTATCCGGGGGCTGATGCCGAAGTGGTCGAAACTACAGTCGCCCAACCGATCGAACAGCAGATCAACGGCATCGATAATGCCCTCTATTATCAATCCGCCAGCGGGGCTGATGGCAGCTATATCCTCACCGTGACGTTCGCGTTGGGCACCGATCCGGACATTAACACTGTCAATGTGCAGAACCGTGCGAGCCTCGCCGTGCCCCAGCTGCCTCAGGAGGTGTCCCGCGCCGGCCTCACCATTCGAAAGAAATCCGCGGCCCTTCTTCAGGTGATCAACCTTTATTCTCCGAACAAGACCTACGACGCCGTCTACCTAAGCAACTACGCCACAATCAACCTTATTGATCCGATAGCGCGGATCAAAGGGGTCGGTCAGGCAACGCTGTTCGGACCCCTGGACTATTCCCTCCGGATCTGGCTCGACCCTGATAGGCTAACGGAGCTCAACCTGACGCCGAATGATGTCATCACATCGGTGCAGAGCCAGAATGTTCAGGCGGCCCTCGGTAGGGTGGGGGCGGCGCCGATCACGAGCGAGCAGCAGGTTCAGATCAATATCAAGACCACCGGCCGGCTGACGCGACCCGAAGAATTCGCGGCCATTGTCTTGCGCGCAAATCCCGATGGTTCGGTTATCCGTGTGAAGGACGTTGCCCGTGTCGAATTGAGCGCACGAACCCAAGACCGCTATAGCCGCTAC
>JBKPLN010000354.1:0-3226 GCA_046731635.1 Pseudomonadota bacterium
CCCGATTGCCCCCATGATTTCGACGCTCTCACACGATTGAGCTCTGTCGTCTCGATAACCTTTACCCGGAAGCCGTTGGTTTCCAGATGCGCGACCCAACCGCCGCAACAACCGTCACAGTCGGCGCTTATACCCCACCGACAGCCCTTCAAAAGTTGTTCCGTGAGCACAGCAATCCGCGCCCATGTCAGACTTCCCGTTGCATCGGGTATATAATCGCCCCCTGCCTCGTTACACAATCACACGGCGCGCGCAGATGTGACCTGCTTGGCCCAGGTGAGCGACGTTGAACTCGCAATCTCGCGGAGGTCTTACGATGGTTCAGCACATAACCCGACGCCTGGTGCTGTTGTCCGGCGCAGCCGCAATCATGTTGGTTTCAGGCAAGGCTTTCTCGGCTTGGCCGGAGGTGACCGTTCACAAAGACCCGACTTGCGGTTGTTGCGGCGGTTGGGTCGCGCATCTGGAAACCAACGGCTTCCGGGTAAAGGTTATCGAGACGACAGAGCTCAATCGTGTGAGAGCGCGACTGGGCGTCCCGTTCGACCTGCAAGCATGTCACACCGCGCAGGTCGCGGGCTACTTGATTGAAGGACACGTGCCAGCACGGGCGCTGGAAAAATTCTTGCGAGAAAAACCTGCTGCACTCGGACTCGCCGTGCCGGGGATGCCAAGCGGCTCTCCGGGGATGACCGGCGACTATGAAGAGTACGACGTTATTTTGTTTGGGAAGAATGAACGTCGGGTCTACGGCCGCTACAAAGGCGAAAATCAGATTTGATGGTGAGAACAATGAAAAGGATCGCGCCCGTCGGCGTCACAATTCTTGCGCTATCCACTGCCGCCCTCGGCGCAGAAGCAGACCCGGGACAAGGTGCTCGCGTTTTTCGTGCATGTGCTGCCCGTCATTCGCTTGAGGCCAACCGCAACATGACAGGGCCAAGCTTGGCGGGAGTCTGGGACCGCAAGGCCGGCGGGTTAGCAAGCTTTACCCGTTATTCGGACGTAATGAAGCTTTCCGGCATAACGTGGGATGAACAAAGCCTCAATGGATACTTGAGAAATCCTGCCGAATTTATGCCCGGCAATCACATGACCTTTCCCGGAATTCCCGACGACCAAGCCCGCGCAAGTGTCATCGCTTTCCTGAAATCCGGGACAGAAGCGCCAAAAGAAAGTCAGAGTACGCAAGCGCAAGGTAGCACGGGTCCGATGCAACGCATGCGACAGGTGCCGAAGCTAAAGACGGTTGATGCTTCCAGCCGCGTAAAATCAATCACCTATTGTCGCGATACTGTTACTGTCACAACGGAAGACGGGAAGTCACGCGACTTTTGGGAACGCAACCTTCGCTATAAAACTGACTCTAGCGATGAAGGACCGGACAAAAACGCCCCCGCAATCCTTGCGGCCGGGATGATGGGTGACCGCGCATCAGTAGTGTTTGCATCACCCGACGAAATTAGTCGTTTTATAACGCCGCATTGCTAGCGGGCGCTGGAATGTCGCTTTGGGTCATTACCGGACACGATGGCATTCCGGGCGATTTCCGCCCTACCCCGAAAGCACACATAATACGCGCGTGCGCTGACCCTGCAGTCTCCTCTGCGGATCAACCGCATGCGGAGGCGGCGCGGAAAATTCTCGCCGCGCTACTTGCCGTCGTTCCAGATGTCGATCGCGATCTTCCAGTCGTCGCCGACCTTTTCCCATAGCACGACATATTTCGCAGCGACCTCCTGCGGCGTCGCGCTTTTGGTCTTGAGGCTGACGGTCCCGATCTCGCGCGCAGCGGATGGCCCGAACGATTTGACGTCGAGCGTCGTCAGTTTCGGATCGGTCACCTGCTCGGCAAAACCCTTCCACAACGCGCCGATCGCCTCCCTGCCCTTCACCATCGCGGCGCCGGGCGGAAACACGGTTGCGTCCTCGGTATAGAGCGAGGCGACGCCGGCGAAATCGCCCTTGTTGAAGAGCTCGATCCACTTTGCATTCCCCGCCTCGATCTCGGCTTTCTGTGCAAGCGCCGGCGCAATCAGCCAGGCAAGGAAAGCAATAGCCAATGCGATTTTGCGCATGGTCACGCCCTCTTGGTTCGGATGGACGAATAGTTGCGCCTTTCCGATGTTGCGACAAGCGAGGCGCGGAAACGCCGCGCGGGACCAGCTGACTGTGCCTGAGCATTGGACCGTGGTCCAACTGTCGCGGATTGCCATTGCGGCGCAGACTGCCCCCTCCTCTCGCGCACGCTTTCGGGTGAGGAGACGGACATGCCCACCACCAGCCAGTTGATCGTATGGATCATTGTCGGCCTGCTCGGCGGCAGCCTCGCGGGCCTGATCACGACGTAGGACCGCAAAGGACACGGTCTCGTGCGCAATCTCGCCGTGGGGCTTGCCGGCGCGCTCGTCGGAGGCTTGATCTTCCGCGCCTTCGGCTTGCTTCCGGCACTCGATCAGGTGTCGATCTCGCTGCGCGATGTGGTGGCCGCCGTAGTCGGATCGCTGATCGTGCTCTTCGCCGTCTGGTTCTGGCAGCGGCCAGCGGCACAACAATAAGGTCCGCCCTCAAAACATTCCGAAGGATCGTTAGAGAAGTGAGCCGACGTCGCGGCTGTTTCGGATCTCGACCGCCGCACCTCGCCATTTCCGAAGCGTACGCAAACCCACTACGGTTAATTTGCCGCGCATAGAAAAAGTATAAAGCCGCCTGTTCCCTTCCCAGCAAAAAGCCCGCGATGCGCCCGTTTGCCGCGTGTCGCGCGCCGCCATGGATAATGGACGGTAAAAATTTATGTCGAGATTCGGAATGTCGAAAACGCAAAGCGTCGCAAATCGCGCAGAGTGTTTCTTAAGAGTTCCAAATTACTTTGAGGCTTGTATAAAATGCAACACATGGAGAGCGTCAGATGTCCAAGCTTTATGCGTTCCTGAAGGACGAGTCGGGCGCCACCGCGATTGAGTATGGCCTGATTGCCGCCGGAATCTCGGTTGTGATCATTGCCACGGTCAATGCGATCGGCTCCAACCTCAATGGCAAATTCAACAGCATTTCGACGCAGTTGAAGTAAGCCGTCCACACGTGGCTGGATTTCAAGGAAGCCGCCGGCGACGGCGGCTTCTTTTCCGAGCGGGCGGCGCGGTTGCCCGGCGGAGTTACGAAACGACCGCGGGACTTGGTTACCATTTGAAGTAATCGTCGCGCAGTTTCTAGATGACTGTGAGAG
>JBKPLN010000355.1:0-2092 GCA_046731635.1 Pseudomonadota bacterium
CGTCAATGCAGGGTCGATTATCGCAATTTCAGGCCGTCCTACGTGCTGGAAAACCCCCCTGCGCTACCCTCGGAGCCAAATCGTCAAAGTGTCGCAAGAAGTGCCCATTTTACGGGCCCTAAAAGTGCCCACAAAAGCGACCGAGCCCCGGCCTGGGTACAGATCGCGGGACCCTTCATCGACCCCATCAATCTGATGATCCCGCTCGAGCCGGCGTTTGCCGCCCGATTGGCGAAAATGCACGGCCAGCTCCTCGAGAAGGTTCGCCGGGGCGCCGAGGAGAAGGCGCTGCTCAAGCGACACCACCCACCGGTCAATATCGTCGGTGGCTATCGATTCCCGATCGCGCCAGAGATCGAGCTGAGCCTCGCAGACCCAGTGAAAGCCGAGGACCACGACTTCGGCAACTTGAGTATCCCGGATTTCCTAAGGAGGCCGATCAATGGATGAGGACGAGCAACGAGACTACGTATCGCAATTTTCGCGAGCTGGGGGACCAATTCAAACTTTAGGTAACGCAATGGAAGAAGAAACGACGGAAGAAAACCAGCTGCCGACTAAATGGACGAAAGGCATGGCCAGTCCGAATCCGGCTGGGCGGCCAAAGATGCCGAAAACCGCAAAAGAGGTGCGTGACATCGCGAGGCTTCATACACCGGCGGCAATCGAGACACTCGCCAGGGTTATGAAAAATCCCAAGTCACCAGCACCGGCGCGTGTCGCAGCCGCAGCGGCGATACTTGATCGCGGTTGGGGAAAACCTAGCGGAGATTTGGAGAGCGCTGAAGGCCTCATAATACAGGTTGTAAAGTTCGCTCAGTCACAGCTCGAGGACACCCCCGAGATCAAGACGATTGACGCCGAAGTCATCGACAACAACGGCAGCGGGGGCGTCGATGGCTAAGACAATTACGCTTCCAAACAACTGGTCGCCGCGTCCGTATCAACGAAAGCTTTGGCGCTATCTTGAGGGCGGCGGAAAGCGCGCCATCGAAATTGCGCATCGCAGGTGGGGCAAGGATGACATTGCTTTGCACTGGGCAGCTGTCGCAGCAATGCAGCGCCCTGCTTCGTATTGGCACATGCTGCCGAATTACTCGCAGGCAAGAAAAGCGATTTGGACGGCCGTCAATCCGCACACAGGCAAGCGCAGAATTGATGAGGCGTTTCCACAGCAGATCCGGGCGGCGACCTTGGAAAACGAGATGTTCATCCGCTTCAAGAACGGGTCGACGTGGCAAGTCATCGGCTCAGACAATTATGACAGTCTGGTCGGGACGCCTCCAGCCGGAATTGTCTTTTCGGAGTGGGCGAGAGCCATTCCCGCGAGTTGGGGCTACTTAGCGCCGATCTTGATTGAGAACGGCGGCTGGGCGCTATTCATCACCACGCCCGTGGGTCGCAATCACGCCAAGTCAATGTTCGACATGGCGCAGGCGAACCCAGACAGTTGGTTTTCTGAAATCTCGACCGTGACCGACACCGGCGCAATCTCGCTCGAAGCAGTCGAACAGCAACGCGTCGAATATCACGCCCTCTTCGGCGACGACGCCGGCGACGCGCTGATCGCACAGGAATATCATTGTAGCTTTGCCGCTGCCGTGCTGGGCGCATTCTACGGTAAGGAATTAACGGCGGCGGAGGTCAACGGCCAGATATGCCAGATCGATGTCAATCACTCGCTGCCAATTCACACCGCGTGGGATATCGGCGTGGATGATCCTTGTGCAATCTGGGTGTTTCAAGTCGAGCCCGGAAGAGTCAACCTCATCGACTACTACGAGAGCAGCGGTCAGGGCTTGCCGCACTACGTCGAATGGCTCGAACAGCATGGATATTGCGGCGGCGTCGACTGGTGGCCGCACGACGGTCGTGTTCAGGAATTTGGATCAGGTCGTACCCGCGCCGAAACCATGATGTCTCTCAATCGCTACCCTCGCATTGTGCCTGCGCACAAGTTGATGGACGGCATTTCCGCCGCTCGGCAGACAATTCCTCACGCATACTTCGATGCAGCTCGCTGCGCGAAGGGCCTTGAGGCGTTGCGCGAATATAAAGCCGAGTGGGATGACGATCTGCGCACATTCAAACG
>JBKPLN010000356.1:0-2219 GCA_046731635.1 Pseudomonadota bacterium
ACCTAAAGTCGACAAGCCGATGAATGGAAAAAGTCACTGAAAGTGCAGGACCCAAAATGCGAGTAAGCCATGGTCAACGAATCAACACTTCGCGTTTTGTATTGCTGCCGCGGTGGTGTCTCCCATCAACGGCGTTCACCGTGAGGCGTTCGGCCCCGTATTGCCGATAGTGCTCGACGGGCAAAGCGGAGTCATGTCCGCTATCGGCCCAACCAGACATGGCCGAGGGCACTGCAAATGTTCTGCTTTCGGGGGTAAAGTAGACGTGTCTCTCGCACTGCGAAATGTCTGCTGATAACCCAAGGCCGACGTTTACGGCACGTTTAGCTGAGCTCGGAGCGACGCGATGGACGTACAGACATCCGAAGCACAGACGAAACCAGCGCCCGCGGAAACTCCGAACTCGGCGCAGTCACCCACGCGCGTTCCGGCAATCATTGTGGGCGTGGTCATTGCGGTCATCGCCAGCCTGTCGATCTGGTATCTGGTGCGGCCGGTGCCGCTGCTGGTGCAAGGCGAGGTCGACGCGACGCGGTTCGACATCGCCGCGCGGGTCGACGGGCGTGTCGCTGAAATCCCGGTCGTGCGCGGCCAGAACGTCGCCGCGGGTGCCGTGCTCGTTAAGATCGACAATCCCGAGACAATTGCCAAGCGCGCGCAGTCGATCGCCGCAAGGGCCGTCGCCGAGGCGCAGCTCGCGAACATCCGCGCCGGCACGCGCGCGGAAGTCATCGCCGCCCGCAAGGCCGCGCAAGAGAGAGCGGAGTCGAACGTGGTGCTGGCGCAAAAGACCTTCGATCGCACGCGGCAGCTGGCGGAGCACGGCAACGCACCGTTGGCGCGGCTCGATCAGGCAACCGATTCCCTGCACGAGAGCCAGCGCGCCCTCGATCAGGCGAAGTCTGCCTACGAGCAGGCGGTCAACGGCTACACGCGCGAGGAACGTCAGATCGCCGAAGCAAACGTCGGCAAGGCGATTGCCGACATCGAAGCCGTCCAATCCATCATCGATCAGATGACTGTCTACGCGCCGGTCGCCTCGCAAGTCTACCAGCGCAATGTCGAGCCGGGCGAATATGTGTCGCCCGGCGTGCCGCTCATTACCTTGATCGATCTTGGCGACCTGTGGATCCACTTCGACTTGCGCGAGGACCTCGTCAAGACCCTGAAGGTCGGTGACCGCTTCGATGTGCGTATACCGGCGCTCGCCGATCGCCGCGTTACCGTCGAGGTCAAGCTGATCGCCACCAAGGGCGAATATGCAAGCTGGCGCGCAACCCGCGCGACCGGCGATTTCGACCTGCGCACGTTCTCCATCCGCGCCTACCCGGTCGACAAGGTACCGGAACTGCGACCCGGCATGAGTGCCTATCTCGATTGGCGGATGCGCTAATGAGGCGGAGGGCGAAGCCCGGGATCCTACTGGTCGCCGTGCGCGAATGGCGCTGGCTGCTGCACGACCGCGTCGCGCTCGTCCTGATATTCGGCGTGCCACTTTTCGCTTTCGTAGTGCTGACGGCGGTGTTCAGCCAGCCTGTGATCCGCGGGCTCGGCGTTGTGGTGGTTGATGCAGACCGATCAGACACGTCACGTGCTCTCATCGAGCAGGTCGCCGCGTCGCCTAATCTGCGCATCGCCGCGCGCGCCGGCGATCTTGCATCGGCCGCCAGCGCGATTCGGTCGGGCGAAGCCATCGCCGCGCTTTATATTCCCGCCAATTTCGAGCGCGACGTGAAGGCCGAGCGCCGCCCGCAGGTGGTCGGCTTCTATAACCAGCAGTACCTGACTGCAACCGGCATCGCTTCAGCGGGCCTGAGTGACAGCCTCTCGGCGGCCGCCGCGAGCGCGGCACCCGCTGCCCACGCGGCGCCGAAGCCGGCGCGCATCGGATCTCTCGTTACCGAGACGATTGTGCTGGTCAATCCGCAGAAAAACTACGCCCAATTCCTGTTGCGCACGCTGTTGCCGATGATCTTTCACGTGGTCATCGCGCTCGCCGGCGGCTACGCGGTCGGCTCCGAGTTCCGGCGACGCAGCGTGCGCACGTGGCTCGCCTGCGCGGGCGGCAATCCGGTCATCGCGCTCGCCGGCAAGCTCGCGCCGCTGTTCGCGATGTTCTTCCTGATTATGCTGGCGGTGCCATTGGTTCTTGAGGGGTTGCTGGACATCGGCTTCAGGGGCGACGTGCCAATGATCATCGCCGCAGCTTCTCTTCTCAT
>JBKPLN010000357.1:0-9501 GCA_046731635.1 Pseudomonadota bacterium
ATGATGATTTGATCGTACAGGTTTCCTGAAACGCCGTCGCTCGTATGTGTTTGTATGATCGTGAATTGGCCTTCGCTTGCCGCTTGTAGTGCTTCCTTGGCTTTAGGCTGAAATGCCTTCAACGAATCTTTGTCCGCCAACGGCTCCAATGTGAACGATCCATCGCTGTTCACTTTCACCTTATGCGCCGCTGATCCACACTTTAGTCGCTCAAACACGTCAGACATTTTCCGCCCCTGTGGCTGTTGCCCGTAATCCTGCTGACCGCCCCGATCTTTACACCACCCCACAGCGAACGCATAGGCGGCCATTGCCGCTTTAACCCCCGAAAGCGGACGTTGGCAGCCGTCTCACGAATGTCCACTATAGGCCAGAAGCGGACAAACATTTCGAAGCACCGACTGTGATTACACCCCGCATTGCACGCGGTGGCTATCTTGCCCCTTGGGATTTCGATGTCGCCACCACTGGTGACCCAATGCACCCCCGGCTGCATAGGTCACTCCCAGTCCTTGCCGTCAAAATATTTCGGCTTCAACGCCGTGAGGTCAATATCATCGATGCAGCGTGCGTTGACGTCGAT
Source organism: Pseudomonadota bacterium (assembly GCA_046731635.1). Classification (GTDB taxonomy): domain Bacteria; phylum Pseudomonadota; class Alphaproteobacteria; order Rhizobiales; family Xanthobacteraceae; genus Pseudolabrys. The sequence continues at coordinate 584 of JBKPLN010000357.1, forward strand.
CTTCCGGATCCGAGCGTGGCACATAGAACGGATGGATGCCGCAGTGTCTGCAGAACGTGTGTTTGGCCACGCCAGTGTTAAACGTGTAGGTCATTAGATCATCTTTGCCGCAGAGCAACTCGTACCGCTCTGGTGGCACGATCAGATGGATGATGCCCTTCTTGGTGCAGATCGAGCAATTGCAGACGATGACCGTGTCGAGATCGGCAGTGACGCGAAAGCGCACGCGCTCACAGTGACAGCCGCCTTCGTACGTTCTCAGCTTATTCATTGTCGTCTTGGACGAACAAACCGAACTGCGTCGGCCCACGTCGCGGCTCGGCTCACTGTGTCGCTTTCCTCCTTAGTCCCTGGCAACAAGATCCAAATGACAGAAGTCTACTGTGTGTGCGGTCATCGGCCACAGCACGGCCGAACCACTGCCTTAAGGAGATCGCGCCGCCTCATCCCCGCCCCTGGGTCACGATACGTGCGATCGTACTAACCCCTACGGGCAGTCTGGAAGGGGCGACTTCCGCTTTGGGTCATAAGCGGACATCCGGGTGAAAACACACTCCGGTGTCGGCCGGGCCCCGACCCGGCCTGGCTAAAGTCGAAACCAAGGCATCGTTAGATAAACGCACGCGATATCGCGAGCGAGGGAATCACCCACAACCACCCGGTCCAGAACCGTTGCGCCCATCGCGCAGGCAGCCATGCTGCAACGAGCCCGACCATGAAAGCTCCGAGCGCGGCGGTGGCGGTCCAGCCGTACCAGTACAGTGCGGGCGCAAGGAACCCCATCGAAGGTCCGGCGTCATCTCGCGAATGGTGAGTCCCCAAGAGTACGAACCAAGCGAGGGATAAACTGTAAACAACGCGAGGTCCAACTTGAGCACGACCACGTACAGGGCCGCGAATGCTGTTCCGTATGTAAATGCGAACCTGCGGAACGCTTGCGAGAACGTCATAGTGTGGAGGATAATCATGAGTGTTTTCGGAAGCATAATGAGTGCGATTTTCGGTCATGGTTCCGCGCAAGCGAACGCCTCACCGACAGCGGCGCCGAGCGCACCTCCGGCTCAAACAGTTGATGTCGCGGCGATCGTCGACAAGGCGGCTGCAGCTAAAGGTGAGAAGCTTGCATGGCGGACGTCGATCGTCGACCTCATGAAGGCTCTCGATCTCGACAGCAGCCTAACGGCGCGTAAACAACTCGCCAAAGAGCTGAACTATACCGGCGACACCAATGATTCTGCGACCATGAATGTCTGGTTGCACAAGCAGATCATGGCGAAACTCGCTGCAAATGGCGGCAAGTTGCCGACCAATATCAAGACCTGATTTTCCGACGCGAACTAAACCTGGTGCAGAACAGAAATCATATCTGCTTATAAAATCATTCTCCTCTGTTATTGACGAGAGGAGCATGCGCCCTATGAGGCGATGTCGGCTTTTACGGACGCCTCTGTGCTCCAGGCGTCCAGTGGCCGCCGGCCGCTGACACTTTACCTGCTCCTTACTTGCTCCGGCTCCCGGATGCTGCCTTGCTGTTGCGTGCAGACCGTTTCTTTTTTCGTCCGCCTTTTGCCGTCTGCCGCGTTGTCATCAGACCGAAGCTCTTGAGACCGAGGCTCTTGGCCACCGGGCCACGCACCTCTGAAAATATCAGCCATCCGACGCCGGCGGCGATGAGCATGGAAGCAATGGGGTTGTTGCGCGCCTGCTTTGCCAGGATCGGCAGGACATCATCTGCCCAAGCGCGAGGGTTAACGCTGCCCAACAGGTCGCTCACCACTGTTGTGGGAGAGACGTGATAGCGCAAATCGTCGATGCGGTCGGAAAGACGCCCGCGCGCCCCTTCTGCTTTGCGTTCCAGCTGTGCTGACGTAGCCATAGAGTCACCTCATGTTTGCGATGTTTGAATCTTTTTGCAGTTGGTCGAGGGTTTTGGAGGGAGCGAGACGGGCCATGCTCAAGCGATTGAGGCCCACCCAAATAAGACCCGCTCCGCCCAGTAGAGTAGCCGCGGCGACGATGAGAATCGCGACCGACCAGGAAAAACCATAGGCAACCAGGCCGGCAACGGCGGCTTGCAGCAACAGTACGATTGTCGCCATCAGCAGAAGCGCACCGGCGCCGATCAGCGCGGCGGACACTGCAGTAAAGGTGAGCTTTTCTAAAATCTCCGCGCGCAACAGCTGCAGCTCGGTTTGAAGCAGCGCTGCGACTTCCTTCAACGCGTCGCCCGCGAGGGTCACCACCCCTTTGTCGTTGGCACGACCAGACCGCCGTCGGCTCACCACCTCATGAGATGCCGTGCTCCCCGCCATTCCTCGCTCCTACGACGCAGCTGGATGCCGGTCAGTGAGATAACGGGAATTGCGAACTCTTTGTTCCGGCGCATGCAGGGAAACAGCTCGAATCACCCCGAAAGCGGACATTTGAATTAAGTCAATGGGGTTGCCACTCGTTCATGCATGGTTCGTTCATGGGTTTGCCACTTTCCGCTCTCGCCCGTTCCAACTTTTCGACAGCGGACCGTCACTTGTCCTTTCCGAAAATGTCATCCGGGGTAGATTCGCCTCGTGAGCGTTAGAAGCGAATTGGCAGGGTTGATCGCCCAATCTAGATATGCATCGGATGGCCCAAAGCCTTGAGAGCGGCCTCCAAAAGACTTTCGCTCTGGGTCGGGTGGGCATGGATCGTTGCGGCGACGTCCTCGAGCCGCGCGCCCATCTCGAGCGCCAAGCTGAAGCCGGCCGACAATTCCGCAAGCCTGGCGCCCACTCCCTGAATGCCGAGCAGAAGATGATTGTCGGCTCTGGCGACGACGCGAATGAAGCCCGCTTCTTTCTCTAGCGTCATAGCGCGGCCGTTCGCCCGGAAAGGAAAGAGCCCGGTCTTAAACTCGATGCCCGCCGCCTTAGCCTCGTCGGGCGACAGTCCGGCGGTGACAATCTCAGGATCGGTGAAGCAAACTGCGGGAATGCAAACCTTATCCCAGGAGCGTTTCTCGCCGGCGACGATCCCGGCCACCATCTCGCCTTGCGCCGTGGCCCTGTGGGCCAGCATCGGCTCGCCCGTCACGTCTCCGATGGCGTAGACGCCGCGCATCGAGGTACGGCACTTGTCATCGATGCGAATGAACGGGCCATCCATATCGAGGTCGATCGCATCAAGGTCCCAGCCCTCGGTCGCCGGCTTGCGGCCGACCGTAACGAGGATCTTGTCGACCGCGAGCGTCACCACCTTGCCATCCGCCGCCTCGATGGAGAGCGCATCGCCTTTGGACGCGAGCCCTTTCGCCTTGGCGCCGGTCAGCAGCCCGATGTCGAGTTCGTGCAGACGCTTGGCGACCGGCCGCGTCAGCTCGGCGTCATATTGAGGTAGGATGCGGCCCTGAGCTTCAACGACGGTCACCGCGGCACCTATTTTGGCAAACGCGGTCCCCAGCTCCAGCCCGATATAGCCAGCGCCCACGACGACAAGCTTACTCGGCACTTCGGTCAGCGCCAGGGCCCCTGTCGACGAGATCACCTTGCCGCCGAACGGAAGGAACGGAAGCTCGATAGCGTCGGAACCCGTGGCGATCACCACCTGTTCCGCGCGAATCACCTGTGGGCCGATTTCCGTCTCAACCTCGACCGTCTTCCCGTCGCGAAATCGCGCCCAGCCCTCGACGATCTTCACCTCCGCCCTCTTCAACAGTCCCGAAATTCCGTTGTTGAGGCGACCGACGAGGCCCTCCTTCCAGAGCACGGTCTTCGAGAGATCGAGCGCGGGCTTGCCGGCGGAAATGCCGAGCGGGCTCGCGCCGCTCGCGATCCGTGCAATCTTCTTAAACTCTTCGGCTGCGTGGATCAGGGCCTTGGAGGGAATGCAGCCGACATTGAGGCAGGTTCCACCGAGCTTCTTCGCCTCGACTACTACAGTGTCGATACCAAGCTGGCCTGCCCGGATCGCACAGACATAGCCGCCTGGGCCCGCACCGATCACCAAGAGCTTGCAGGAGATGTCTTTCACGGCCTCAGCCTTCCATAAAGATCAGCGCTGGCGTTTCAAGTAGCGTCTTAATGCGTTGCACGAAGAGCGCGGCGTCAAAGCCATCCACCACGCGGTGATCGAAGCTCGACGAAAGGTTCATCATCTTGCGGGGAATGAATACCGACCCGTCCCAGATGGGACGCATCATCATCTTGTTGACGCCGATAATCGCGACCTCGGGATGGTTGATGATGGGGGTGGTCACCACGCCGCCCATGGTGCCGAGCGACGTAATGGTGATAGTGGAGCCGCTCAGTTCGTCGCGGGTAGCGGTGCCGTTCTTCGCTGCTTCGGCAAGCCGGTTCACCTCCGCCCCACAGCCCCAAAGGTCGAGCGCCTCTGCGTGCCTGACCACCGGCACCATGAGGCCCGCGGACGTCTGCGCCGCGATGCCGATATGCACGCCGGCATGCTGGTGCACGACGCCTGCCTCGTCGTCGAACAGCGCATTGAGATTGGGCTGCTCGACGATGGCCCGCACCATGGCGCGCATCAGGAAGGGCAAGAGCGTCAGCTTCGGCTGGTCGTGCCGTTTCTGGTTGTTGAGCGTTGCCCGAAGCTCCTCGAGCTCGGTGACATCGACCTCCTCGACGTAGGTAATGTGGGGAATGCGCGAGTTGGCAATCGACATTTTCTCGGCGATCCTGCGGCGCAGGCCGACCACCTTGATGTCTTCCACGGCAGTCCTCGGCTGAAGGCCTTGCGCTCTCGCCATCCCCGGTCCCTGAGCGAAGAAAGCGTCCAGATCCTCATGCGTGATGCGGCCAGCAGGGCCAGTGCCGGGTACTTGTCGCAAGTCTACTCCGGCCTCTCGAGCCCTCAGACGAATCGTCGGCGCGGCCAGGGGCTTTTCGCCTTCGGGACGCGGAGCACCACGGGCGAATTGCCGGAACGGAGCGGTTCGGGCCGGCCGGCCTGTGGCGGATCCCGGCAGGGCAGTCGCGGCCGGGGCACGCTCGAGTGAATCGCCAATGGGACGCTTTGCCAACGGAGCGGATTCCGCTGTTTCGGCGGCAGGAGCCTTCGCTCTCGGCGCCACCAGCGCGCCCGTGGGAGCGGAGCTGTTTTCTTCGCCTCGGACCTTCAAGCGGACAAGGTCGGAACCGACAGCGACCACATCGCCGATCTCGGCGCCGAGCCAAACAATCTCGCCCTCGACCGGCGAGGGAATCTCCACCGTCGCCTTGTCCGTCATGACCGCTGCAAGGATTGCATCCTCCCGGACAAGATCGCCGATCTTGACGTGCCACTCAACGAGCTCCGCCTCGGCGACACCTTCGCCGACATCGGGCAGTCTGATCACATGCTCGGTCATCTCACTGCTCCATTGTTTCGAGCAGCGTGCGGCCGACGCGAGCGGGGCCAGGGAAGTAATCCCATTCCTGCGCATACGGATAGGGCGTATCCCAACCCGTGACGCGCCTGACGGGGGTCTCCAGGTGGTAGAAGCATGTTTCCTGCACCAGCGCAGAAAGCTCCGCACCGAAACCAGATGTCCGCGTCGCCTCATGGATGATCACGCATCTGCCCGTCTTCCGGACCGATGCTTCGATCGTCTCCAGATCGAGCGGCAACAGCGTGCGCAGGTCGATAATTTCAGCATCGACGCCGGTTTCGCTAACGGCCGCCATGCCGACATAGACCATCGTCCCGTAGGCGAGCACGGTCAGGGACGCGCCTTGGCGCCGGACGATGGCCTTCCCCAGAGGCACGGCATAATGACCGTCCGGAACCTCGCCGAGCTCGTGTTTCGACCAAGGTGTGATGGGTCGATCGTGATGACCGTCGAAGGGGCCGTTATAGAGCCGCTTCGGCTCCAGGAAGATCACCGGATCGGGATCCTCGATCGCCGCAATCAGCAGCCCTTTGGCGTCGCTCGGGTTCGAGGGCACGACTGTCTTCAGACCTGACACATGGGTGAACAGAGCCTCCGGGCTCTGGCTGTGGGTCTGTCCGCCTGAGATTCCGCCGCCGGTCGGCATTCTCACCACGAGCGGACAGGTAAATTGGCCACTGGAGCGATAGCGCAGCCGCGCGGCCTCTGAAACGATCTGGTCGTAGGCCGGATACATGTAGTCAGCGAACTGGATCTCGACGCAGGGGCGAAGCCCATAGGCCGCCATGCCGACCGCCGCGCCCACGATCCCCGACTCATTGATCGGGGTATCGAAACAACGGCTCTTGCCGTATTTCGCCTGTAGCCCCTGTGTGCCGCGAAAGACGCCGCCGAAGAAACCCACATCCTCGCCGAACACGACAACATTGTCATCTCGGTCCATCATCACGTCCATAGCGTCGCGGATGGCTTCGATCATGGTTTTGCGGGGCATGGTTCAGACTCCCGCCTGCTGGCGTTGCCATCGTAGATGGGGCGGCATTTCCGCGTAGACATCCTCGAACATGTCACGCACCGAGGGCTTGCCGCCGCTATGCAGCGTGCCGTGGCTTTCGGCCTCCTTCTGTGCGGTGATCACGGTATCCAGAACTTCGGCTTCCGCTTGCTTATGGCGTTCATCCGACCAGGCGCCGATTGTAATCAAGTGATTTTTGAGCCGGATCACGGGGTCGCCGAGCGGCCAGGCGTCGGACTCGGTCTTCGGCCGGTAGGCGGACGGATCGTCGGAGGTGGAATGAGCGCCGACGCGATAGGTGACATACTCGATGAGCGTGGGACCGAGATTGCGGCGTGCCCGCTCGGCTGCCCATTTCGCTACGGCATGCACAGCAAGATAGTCGTTGCCGTCGACCCTGAGCGCGGGGATGCCGAAGCCGAGACCGCGCGCAGCGAAAGTGCCGGAGCCGCCGCGGGCGATGCCCTGGAAGGTCGAGATCGCCCACTGATTGTTGACGATATTGAGCACCACCGGAGCCCGGTAGGTGGAGGCGAAAACCAAGGCGGCGTGGAAGTCCGATTCGGCGGTCGCGCCATCGCCAATCCACGCGGCGGCGATCTTCGTATCGTGTTTGATCGCAGACGCCATGGCCCAGCCTACAGCCTGTATATATTGGGTTGCCAGATTTCCAGAAAGCGAGAAGAAGCCGTCCTCCTTTGACGAATAGAGAACCGGCATCTGGCGGCCTTTCAGCGGATCCCGCTCGTTGGAGTAGATCTGGCACATCATATCGCCTAGCGAATGGCCGGCGGCGATCAGCAGTCCTGCTTGACGATAGGTCGGAAAATTCATGTCGCCCGGCAGAAGTGCCTTGCGAAAAGCACAGCTGACCGCCTCTTCACCCATGTGCTGCATATAGAAGGATGTTTTGCCCTGTCGCTGCGCTATCAGCATCCGTGCGTCGAACGTTCGCAAAATCATCATGTGACGCAGACCCTCGAGCAATTCTTCGTCGCTCAAGAGGCCGCCCCAAGGACCGATCGCCTTACCGTCGCGGTTAAGAACGCGGATGATCGAATAGGCGAGGTCGCGGATCGATTCCGGATCGGCGTTCACCTCCGGCCGCGCCACCGATCCCGCTCTTGGAACCCCGACACTCGAAAAATCGGGGGTGCCGCCAGGCCGAACCGCCGGTTCGGGCACATGGAGGGTCAGCGGGGCATAATCAGTCATGTTGTTACGTCTCCCATTGAGGCGCTGTCACTACCGAATTCCCTGTCCCTATCGTAAACCGAACACGACTGGCGAACAGCCGCGAATCGGGCGAGGCTTCTGCTCGATAATCGAGCTCTGCAGACTGATCTGGTTCGCTGGTCGGGTTGTTTCGATCGCGAGCTTCGCTGGAAATCAAGATCCTGGCGCTTCGCCAACAGATCAACGTCCTGCGGCGCAGCAACCTATGATGTCGCTGAGATCACAGCACTAGGTTAATGGTGGGAATTCTAAAACGAGCGACGGGAACCTCTGGCCTTCCAAATCAATTTGATACGGGTTTTCATTTTCTCATTCAGATTGGTATCAAGCCATGGCGCGGCTCTTATGTTTTTCTCGAAGAAATCAAAATAGTTCTCCATTGCCTTGCGCGTTTGTTCAAAACTCTGCGTCATCATTTCACTCAGGGGAAAAGGGGTGTCGCTGCCTGCCATGGTTATCTCCTGACCGTAAGTCTCCAACTTACATTTTACGCTGACAAACCGGGATTCTTCCATGACCTTGTTGTGAGCGCGCCAGACTAGCGGTAAGTGGCGAACGCGGCACAAGCGGGGATGTGGGTCGGACCTCTCATGAGGCTCCAGTTTTGTCAGCAAGCGCGCCTTGCCCAAGGGGCAATGATTGTCTGTATGGCAAAGCAGACGCAAAAGGTCTGCAAGATACGCTGCCCAATCGGCTTTTCGCCGCACACGAATTTCTCTCCAGTTATCTGTTCGTACATCTGGATGTAGCGACGCGACAGTTCGTCTACCAATTCCGCCGGTGCATCGGGCAGCTTCTCATCTTTGTACGGATCGCAGTGTTCCTTAAACCACAGACGCAGGAACTCTTTATCGAAATACTGCGGCTCCTCACCTTCTTTGAAACGCTTTTCATAGGACGCAAGCTGCCAAAATCGCGATGAGTCGGGCGTGTGAATTTCGTCGATGAGTACAAGCTCATCGTTCTCGTCCATGCCAAATTCGTATTTCGTATCCACCAGAATGAGCCCTTGGCGCGCTGCTACCTCCTGACCGCGCGCGAAAATCGCGAGCGCAGTTTCCCTTAGTCGCTCAAAAAGCTCTGTGCTAATGAAGCCCTCGGCTATCATCTCGCTCGGGGTCAACGCACGGTCGTGCGTATCTTCCTTCGTGGTCGGGTCGATTGGACTCGGCAATCGCTGATTTTTTTTCATCCCGTCAGGCAGAACAAGTCCGTCAAAGTCACGCGTAGAAGTGTAACAGTATTGTATAGGCTTGCAACTGTAACCGAGGTCTACTATGGCCGGGACGATGCCTAGCGCCGCAC
>JBKPLN010000358.1:0-1565 GCA_046731635.1 Pseudomonadota bacterium
CCCCCTTCCCGTGGCCCAGGGCATCGCGTACATCCTCGCCATTCTCCCGGCCTTCACGTATCTGCACGGGCGCCAGCTCGACCCAGGACTGAAAACCGCGGAGCAAGCGTCGTCAGCAACATGCTTCTTGGTGCCGCTGCCGGTGATGCGGGCGCCAGTCATCAAGGATTTAAGCGATTGCGATCTCGCGCATGGCGCTGCCGCGCTGGACCGATTATTTGACCAGGCTCATTAAATTGCTCGGCCGAATGCCCCCTTTCGGGGGTGAAGCGGACGTGGCGATTGCAGTGCGACGCCGCTGATGACCCAAAGCGGACATACGCGTTGCCAGTAAGTTTGAAGCCGCATAGTATTTTTTCGCCATAGGTCGTGCCCAGTCTATTTGATCCAAGGCTACTATTCTCAGAGGGCTTGCGAACTTTCTTGGACAAATTGGGCATTGAAGTCCCCAGGTGTTTTCTGTTGGGAGGACATCATGCTGAACGAGACAGCAATTGCAGCTCTAAAATCTGACCTTCGGGGAGAGCTTATCGAGCCGAATGACACGCGTTACGACGCGATGAGAAAGGTTTACAACAGCATGATTGACCGGCGGCCGCGACTGATTGCGCGCTGTGCCGATGTCGCCGACGTTACTACCGCGGTAAAATTCGGGCGCGAGCACACGCTGCCGCTGTCCGTTCGCAGTGGCGGTCACAACGCGGCCGGCTTGGGCGTCTGTGACGACGGCCTGGTCATCGATCTCTCACTGATAAATTATGTTCGCGTCGATCCGAAAAAACGCACTGTGCTTGTAGGCGGCGGAGCGCTGTGGGGCGATGTGGATCACGCAACACATGCATTCGGTCTCGCGGTTCCAGCGGGCATTATTTCAACGACCGGCGTAGGCGGTCTTACGCTTGGTGGCGGGATCGGCCATTTAACGCGACAATGCGGCCTTACGATCGATAATCTCCTTGCTGTGGACGTGGTTCTCGCCGATGGACGCTTTGTCACGGCAAATTCTAACGAGAACTCCGATCTCTTCTGGGCAGTGCGCGGAGGCGGGGGAAATTTCGGAGTTGTTACGTCCTTTCTTTTCAAGGCACATCCCATTCACACAGATTACGCGGGCCCAATGCTGTGGCCGATGGAGGACGCGCCAGAGATCCTGCGATGGTATCGAGACTTCATAGTCAAGGCGCCAAATAGTCTTAATGGCTTTTTCGCATTCCTTACGGTTCCGCCGGGCCCGCCCTTTCCCGAGCACCTGCACAACAAGAAAATGTGCGGCATCGTGTGGTGCTACACCGGACCCCTCGATAAGGCAGAGCGGGTGTTCAAGCCGATCCGGAAATTCAAACCGCCAGCACTTGATTTGGTTGGTCCGATTCCTCACCCGGCGCTTCAGAGCATGTTTGACGCGCTCTATCCGCCAGGGCTGCAATGGTACTGGAAAGCTGACTTTGTACGGAAGTTGAGCGATGAAGCAATTGACCTGCACGTAGAGCACAGCGCGCTGCTTCCGACGATGCACTCGACGATGCACCTCTATCCGGTCGACGGCAAAGCACGCTCCATTAGGA
>JBKPLN010000359.1:0-3193 GCA_046731635.1 Pseudomonadota bacterium
ATATGGCGTCTCCACTTGCGAGTGTGATGTCACAGCAAAGCGCCAATTCGCAGCCTCCTGCGAGACAATAACCGTTGACGGCCGCGATGGTTGGCTTGCTGAAATGCCAGAACCGCGTGACGGTATTGAAGTCGCGCTCAAGGATTGCGCGCCAGACCTCGACGCCAGAAGGACGCGCTTCCATTTGCTCACTGAGATCGAAGCCAGACGAAAAATTTCCACCGGCACCGTTGACTACGAGCGCGCGCACGTCCGGGTCTCGTTCTACAGTCTCGAGGGCGTGCTGTAGCTCGGCAAGCATCTGTTTGTTGATCGCGTTTAGCCGTTGCGGGCGATTAAGTGTTAGCGTCGCGACCGCGTCGGCGCGCTGAAGGCAAATGGTCTGGTAGTCATCGGCCATGCATCACACTCGAAACTTGTCGCGCACGGCGGCTGAATGCCGTCGCTCAGCAAATCGTTGGCGCGGGCGAAGCTTTCATTGGACTCGTTCAGCCCTACGGCTTCTTCGACCAAAGCCCTAGTGGACCGCCCTCAAGTTTTTAATTGCCCGTGTCCGACCCTCGAAAGCGGGACATTGGTTCAATAATTGCTCATTCGATGACCCTCTTGGCGCGCAGCAGGATCGATGCCGGGATCTCGATCTTTAGGGCGTTAGCTGTTTTGCGATTGACTACAAGCTCGAATTTTGTCGGCTGCTCAACGGGAAGGTTGGCTGGATCTTCTCCGCGCAAGATTCGGTCCGCGTAGGTCGCGAGCCGGAAATAAGTCGCACGCTGGTTCGCACCGAAGCTCAAGAGTCCGCCAGCTTCACAGTATTCGCTCCATCCGTACATCGAGGGCAGTCGCTGCGCGACCGCGAATTGGGCAATTCTGGCCCTATGCACCATCGTAACACCCTCCGGGAACACGAGCATCGCATCGGCGCGCGTGGTTCCGACAGCAACGAGGGCATTATCTAATTCACGTGCGCCGACGAAAGGCACATAGAGCGTCTCGATGCCGAGTGCTTTTGACGCCTCATGGGTGGCTTGCCACTCCGACGGTTCTCCCGGGTGATCTGTGTTTGACACCACCGCGAGCCGGCGCAACTGTGGAAATATATCCTTCAGCAACTCAACTCTCTTTCCAGCCAATTCCAGCGAAAGAAACGTGCTGCCCGTGAAGTTGCCTCCCGGCCTGGCCAAGCTCTTTACAAGACCAAGTTCGACTGGATCGCCGCTGATCGCAAAGAGGACGGGAATGTTCGTAACCGCCTTCATCGCGCGAGTTGCAGGACCGCTTGAGACCGCGAGGTCCACCTTATCGCGGGTCAGTTCAGGCAGCGCGCTACGCAGCGCATCTGGATTGCCGGGCGCGTAGCGAAGTTGCAAGACAAAATTGTTCCCCTCGACATACCCGAGCTCGCGGAGTCCTTCGCGAAACCCGTCCACGAATGGGTCAGGTTGCGCTTCGGTAGATGCCCAGAAGATGCGATGAATTTTTGCCGGGCGCTGTTGCGCAAGCGTGGAAATCGGCCAAGCCGCCGCACCGCCAACCAGCGTGATGAACTCGCGTCGCTTCATTGCCGCCACGAGGCTTAGGACAAGCATCGTATCGGCTGAAGTCTTCCTCTAGAAGGGCCAATGTCCGCTTTGGGTCAAAAACAGTGCAAGCGGACATCCTTATTAGGGGCGTGCCTCGTTAGCGGCTGTTTCAGGTGCTGCTCGCCGCACGATGCGGAAGGGGCCATCGCCGCAAGCGGCGGCGGTCACGCTGGTCTGGACGTGGCCATAATCCGAATGACACCAGCGTCCACCTTCAAAGAGACCGTGTGCGGCCGCAATCCGACCCAAGGTGACGCGATCGGGCAAATTACAGCGCGGGTCAACCTTCCCCCACCCAAGTTGACACACATCTAAAGCTTTTCCGCAGGGATGTTGGCTCTGAGGTAAACATCGGCCTGGCCGAATTCCGCCCATGAACAGCACGCGCGCGCCGTATTTTTTTTCCAAGTCGTTTATGTAGGCTTGGAAACGTGCAGCGTAAGCGATGCCAACCCGAGCGCGCGCACCCGTCTTGGATGATACGACGATACCCGGCGCTTTGTTACCGTTGCCATCGAGCGTGCCATTGATCATTGCCGTTGTGGGCACCGAAGTTGTGCCCTTCACGACATCAGTGGTTATTTCCGTAGCGCTTGTCGGCCCAGCTGTAACCACTGCGGTTTCGGTGGTTGTTACTTCCGGATCGTTGCGTATGGCGGGCGTGACTGCTGTAGTCGTCTTAGTAACTTCGATTGTTTTTGCTTCCGGGTTGCTGACAGGTGGCGCTGTGGTTGCCGGCTTGATTGTCGTACTCACCGCAGTCGCGGCGTGTGCCTTTTTCCGAATTGTTCGATCGCTGTAGATTGGCGCGCTCGCATTGAACGTTGTGCAGCGACCATCGTTGTCGCATGTAGGTGAATTGCTTGCCCGATGGCGTTGGCCGGCCTCTGTTGGTAACACAACGAGAATACCGAGGGCTGCAATTGCGGCTACCTTCATACTCCCCCCGTAAGATCTGACGTTCTCCATTCTCTCCCGAATCGGCTGTTGGTCTGCGGTAATCGGGCGCGTCGACGCTCTATAATTTTCGTAAATCCATTAGCCGCCGGTATGATGATCTTCCGTAGATTGAACTTTGGAGTGAGGGTTGTCTCGACACCGCAGTGAGGTGCGGAGGTCCATGGTCACTGCATAGCGATGCATGGTCGCGATGTCCGCAGAATGCCCGCTTTTCGCCCCAAGACAGACACTCGTCAGAGTGATTGGAATGCTGGTTGAATAACAGAAATGTTTTGAGCAGCAACCCGTGTCTAAACTAACGGTCTTCCTTTGTGCTCTCGCGCTGGCTGGCGCCAACATTCCAGCGGTTGCTGCAGAATGCCGCGGCAATCCTGATGTACTTGGCACGAGCCGCGTCGTCACCCTGAGCTTTGATCAGCTCAGCCAAGTTGGCAGCATGCAGTACAAGGGGATTCTTCCGCTCAAGGACCACGAGGTCGTACTCACATTCGATGACGGCCCGTTGCCGCCCTAGCCTCTATAATGCGGGTCACACCGTCGGCACGCACAGTCTGGATCACCCGCTCGCCTTCGAGCGCTTAGCTCTGGCGCGGGTCAAACAGGAAGTCGAGGGTGGTATCGCACAGGTCGATGCGTCGATTGGCGATCCC
>JBKPLN010000360.1:0-2141 GCA_046731635.1 Pseudomonadota bacterium
GTGCCGCACTGATCGAGCAGCTTCCGTTCAAAGACGGGACCGTGCAGGCGACAAACTTCGACAGCTATCCGGTCATGCGCATGAGCGAGATGCCGGAAATCCACACTCGGATCCTCGCCACCAACAATCCGCCCAGTGGCATGGGCGAGATCGGTGTCGTCGCGGTCGGTCCTGCGATCGCAAACGCGGTGTTTCAGCTCAGCGGCAAGCGGCTACGCCACCTGCCGATGACTGCCGAGCGGGTGAAGAAGGCGCTGGCCTGAGCGCAACACAGATCGACGCCCGCCGCATCCGAGGGATGCGGCGGGCTTTTTATGTCCCGTGGCGGGCCTTCAAACCCGCCGGGGGCATGTTTATGTTTTCTGTTGTGGAGGACACCACGAATGGACGACAGAACCCGCACCGAACTGGAAGCAGCGGTCTTCCGCCGCCTCGTCGAACATCTTCGTTCGCGCACTGACGTGCAGAATATCGACCTGATGAACCTCGCCGGCTTCTGCCGCAATTGTCTGTCGAACTGGATGAAGGAAGCCGCCGATGCCAAAGGTCTCACCTTGAGCAAGGACGAGAGCCGCGAGATCGTCTACGGCATGCCATACGACGAGTGGCGCCAGAAATACCAGAAAGAAGCGACGCCGGAGCAGAAGGCGGCATTCGAAAAGTCCAGTCCGCGCCACTAGTGCTCACCGGTTACTTGTGAACAGCGTGGATGACGGCGTCCTCGCCTTGACCGGAGGACCTCCAACTCCGAAAGCTTTCCGCAATGGCGGCAAATCGCCGCCTGCGCAGTCAAGGAGACGTCGATGTCTGCCACCGCCTCGGCTGAAAAAGAAAAGCCGGCCACCCGTTTTGCCAAGGATCAGCTGAAAGCGTTCGTTGAACGCATCGAGCGTCTTGAAGAAGAAAAAAAGGCGACCTCGGACGACATTCGCGATGTCTACGCAGAGGCCAAGGGCACCGGCTTCGATACGAAGGCACTTCGCACGATCGTGCGTCTGCGCAAATTGGATATGGACGAGCGCCGCGAGCAGCAGGAAGTGCTCGATACCTATCTGCACGCGTTGGGAATGGCTAGCTAGCGATCAGCGCAGCGCAGTCGTCTGAAGAGCGAACGCGCTCGCAGTCGATTGCGTCGCGAACGTCGTGGTAGCGAGGAAAACGATCGCCGGACCTCCATTAAAGCGACTCGACGATATGTCAGGAGTCGGGTCGGCGGAAAACGACATCGCGAGCGAGTGCGCAGGCTTGTGCAGCAACTCTTGCAACGGCCGCATGTCGACCGCGCCAATCCGTGTCGTGGTCATGGCGCTGGTGAAACTCGGCGTGAGGATCGCCGCGCGCAGCCAGGGGCTCTCGACCGGTTGTCCACCGTTTGCCTGAGCTGGCGTCAGGGCGGGCTTTTCCGCGATCGTCGTGTTGCCCTGCGCCGGCATGACCGTCGCTTCCGTGGGTTGATGCTTCGGCAGCGCGCCCATCGGGCGGGCTTGTGCCGGCTTCTGCATCTCTGATTCAGCGGCATAGGCGAGAGCGGTTGTTCCGGTTGTGGTCGGGTCGAGACTGGCCGTCTGATATTTCGTCGACGCAGTTACAGCCCGCGGCAGATCCGGACCGTTTTGTATTGCCCCTCGCCAATAGCCACGATTATCGAACAGGCTGCCGCCAAGCGAGGCCGTCACGAAGGACTGGCTTGCCGGTTTCACCGGCACGGCGGCGACCAAGGTCTTCGGTTCGGCCGCGGCAACGGCGACCGTGTTCGGCCGCGAGGCCGGCAGCGGCACGATGCGTTCCACGCTCACCGTCTTGGCCTTGGGCGAGCTCACGCTCGCAACCGCAACGCGGGAATTCTTCTGGCCAGACTCCTCGGTAACCTCGTCGGGGTCCTTGCCGCCGTTGAACAATCGGGCAAAGAAGCCGCGAGCCGGCCGCGCAGGCGAGCCGTCGCCCTGGATCACGCCCGCCTCACGTGCGGCGTCGAGTGATGTCTCCGAGGGCTTGCCGCCGCGTCGCTCCACGTCAGCAAGGGCGAGCGTATAATTGCGCAGTGGGTGGCCATCCGAAGGAACGTGCACGGTGCGCCCATCAGGGAAAACCTTGGCCAGCTGATCGTGCGTCATGCGCGGCCAGTGCCGAATGGTGCCGGT
>JBKPLN010000361.1:0-6897 GCA_046731635.1 Pseudomonadota bacterium
GGATGGAGAAAGTCACCGGTCGTTCTGACGACATGATGATTGTGCGGGGCGTAAATGTATTTCCCAGCCAGATCGAGGAGATCATTCTCAAGGATCAGCGCCTGGCGCCACATTTTGTGATCGAGCTCCGCCGGGCTGACCGGCTCGACGAAATCACCGTTGTTGTCGAGGCGAGGCAAGATGCGGATGCCGGCATCTTTGCCACGTGCGAGCGCGAGCTCGCTCAACACATCAAGGCGCTAATCGGCGTGACCGCCGGCGTGCGCGCGGTCAAGCCCGGCACAGTCGAGCGTTCGATAGGCAAGGCCAGGCGGGTGATCGATCTGCGGCCGAAAAGCTGACAATCAGAGCGGCCGAGCCATCAAGGCCGCTGGCGATCCTGATAATTTCTTGTGCATGTGAACCATGAAGGCCATGGCAAAAATCGGCGTCGCAAAATTGAGGATGGGTATCGACACGAAAGCGGCGATGACCATGCCTGCAACAAACAGATAGGTCGAGTTGGCTTTGCGCATCGCTTTCGCCTCGTCGGGAGGACGAAAACGCATGGCGGCCAATTCGAAATACTCCCGTCCCAGCAAGTAGGCATTTGCCAGGAACAACATGATCACACCCAGGCCTGCCACGAGGAAAAACGGCAGCGCGCACAGGTAGACGAGAAGAGCCAGCAAAGCGACCTTCAGCCCTTCAACTACGGCTAGCAGGACGGGGAGGGGTCGGCCGACCGGTTCGCCGGGGTAATGCTCGCTCTCGACGGCCTCACCGACTTGGTCGACAAAGAAACTGCCGACGAATGCGCTCACCGCAGGCATGAGAAACAGCGCGCCGGTGATGATGCCCAGGCCTGCCATGATCGAAAGCAGCCAGGCCAAGGCAGACCAGACACCATGTGGTGCCACGCCGGCGGTTTGCTCGGCCCAATTGGCGCCGGTTTCCGCCCATGCCGCCAGCAGGCGATACAGCAGAATTCCGATCACAACGATGAGGAAGAGCGCGAGCCCGACTGCCTTGAGCAGCACATGGCGCAAAGCCGGCGCAAACATCTGTGACAGGGCTTTATAGGCGGCGTCGATCATCCGGCACAGTTAAGGCGGGTTGCAGCCTTGAGCAAGGCTGCAATTCAGGCGACCGGGGAGAGCCTGTCGTCGTGTGCCGGGACCATAGCAGGGGTCGCTTCGGCGGCTGGGCGTTGCCGATCGGCCCAGGCCACTGACTTGTAGTTGAAGCCGCGCACGATGGTTGGTTTGACCACCTCGAAATAGGGGGAGATATCGAAATCGCGCGGCGCATAAAGCGAGGAGTGGCGGATCTCGAGAATCTCCCGGCGCGCCGCCTTGCTCTCGACCAATGTCACTTTTGGCAGAATTGGATAGCGCACCGTCTCGAAGGCCTGCGCGATCAGCGCCGAGCAAATGATGCGCGTGGGATGGCCGGATCCCAGGGCCATCATCCGGCGCCGCCAGCGCTGCGGTACCGGCAATGGAAACAGATAGCGCATCAGGTCGATGATGTTCTTGAGGTCATAGTCAAAGCCGATGCGCTCGGCGGCGTAAGCACAAACCCGCGCGCGATCGTCGTCGTCAAGCTGCGTCGGGCGGCAGATTCGGGTGTGGAAGCGGGCATATTTGGACAGCGGCGCGGCCATAACGCGCTGTCCCAGGTTGGCTTCTACAAGGACCAAAGGTTCGCCGTCGGACGTTGCGCGGTCGCCAATCGGGCCGACGTACAACGCTGCATGCGACCAGGTGGACTGGGTGAGGTATTTGATGACGCCGGAGATGTGATTGTTTCCTTCGACCAGGAGCACGTCGCCCGGCTGCAAGGTCGCGCGGAGGGCATCGGGATCCGACGGCGTAAACGGCTCGTAGCCTTGCACGGGCTTTTCGAGATAGTGGGCTAAAAGACGCCCGACTCCATCGACCATCCAACCCATGACCGATCCTCGGCGCCATTTTCTTGGCGTTGTCGAGGTTCCCCCTATGCGGAACTGTTTCCCGCGTGACGTCCTGCAGTGAAATTAGTCGGAAGTAATTGCAATTTCGTTCATCTCACCGTGGCGCATGCAGGCCGCGGAGACTTACGAATCGTTAGCCATAAATTTGCCGCGCAGGATGGGTTCAGGCATTCTGTCCGCAGATCAAGCAAGCCTTTGGATACCATGTGGGGGCTTAGCCGACGTTCATTCCTCGCTGCCTCCGCGGCGTTTGTCGCGGCGCCTGCGCTCGTGCGCGCCCAAACCGCCGCTGAAGCGGATGTGGCGATCATCGGTGCGGGAGCGGCGGGCATTGCAGCGGCGCGGCGCTTTGCTGCTGCGGGTCGCCGCTTTGTCTTGTTCGAGGCGAGCAATCGTGTCGGCGGCCGGTGCCTGACCGACCTGACGATTTTCGGCGTGCCCTTTGACCTCGGCGCGCATTGGATTCATCGCCCAGACACCGGCTCATTTACCGGCTCGACCTCGACCAGCGGACTCGAGATATATTCCGCCCCGCGAGGGCAGACGGTTCGCATCGGTCCACGCAACGCGCGAGACGCGGAACTGGAAAGCTTTCTCGCCACGCTGGTGCGATCGCGCCGGGCCATCGTCGATGCCGGCCGCGGCAGAAACGATATCCCCGCGGCGCGGGCATTGCCTGCCGATCTTGGAGATTGGCGGTCGACCGCCGAATTCGTCCTCGGTCCGTTCGCTTACAGCAAGGATCTTGCGGCGATCTCCGCAGTGGACATTGGGCGTGCGGCCGAGCGGGAGAACGACGCCTTTTGCCGCCAGGGATACGGCGCGGTGTTGGCCAGTCTTGCAGCCGGTCTGCCCGTGCGGTTGTCGACGCCTGTCGCGCGCATCGAGTGGGACCGCAGTGGCGTGACTATCGTCACGCCTAAAGGTTCCGTGCGCGCACGCACCGCCATTGTCACTGGGTCGACCAACGTGCTCACGGCGGAGAAGATTGTATTCAGGCCGGAATTGTCGAGGCGCCAGCTTGACGCTGCGGCGGCCCTCGCGCTCGGCAGTTACGATCACATTGCACTTGAGATGCCGGGCAACCCGCTCAATCTGCAACGCGACGAGCTTGTGTTGGAGAAATCATCGAACCGGCAGACTGCGGCCCTGCTTGCCAATGTTTCCGGCACGAGCCTGCATCTGGTCGATGTCGGAGGAGATTTCGGCCGCGATCTTTCGTCGAAGGGCACGTCGGCGATGGTTGAGTTTGCCCGCGACTGGCTGGGATCGCTTTTCGGCGCTGCCGTCAAGACCAAGATCAAGCGCAGCCATGCCACGCAGTGGAACGAGGAGCCTTTTGTGCTGGGCGCAATGTCGGCGGCCGCACCCGGCGCGGCCGATGCGCGCAGGATCCTGGCGGAGCCAATCGGTGGCCGCCTATGGTTTGCCGGCGAGGCCGTGCACGAAACGCAATGGGGCACGGTGAATGGAGCGTGGGACTCGGGCCAGCGCGCGGCCGAAGCAGCTTTGCGACAGATCGGCGCCTTGAAGAGTCCGGACGTAGAGAAGCCGGCCCAGCGCACGAAGCAGCGCCGCCGCCGCGGAGCGAACAATTGATATCAAAACGCTCGAAAGCGTTGGTGGCCTGGTCAAGCGGCAAGGACAGCGCGTGGGCGCTGCATGAAGTGCGTCGCGCGGGCGATTTCGAAATAATCGGCGCCTTGACGACAGTCACCGAGGCCTTCGGTCGCGTGAGCATGCATGGCGTCCGCGAAGAATTGCTGCGCGCGCAGCTCGATGCCGCGGGTCTGCTCCCAATCGTTGTGTACATTCCGTTTCCGTGTTCGAACGAGGTGTATGAGCAAAAGATGGCAGCGGCGCTTGACGACGCGCGCGCTTCCGGGGTCACCCACATGATCTTCGGGGATCTGTTCCTCTCGGACGTGCGGGCGTATCGCGAGCGGCATCTCGCTGGGACCGGCATCACGCCGATTTTTCCGGTGTGGGGCCGGAAGACCGCAGCGCTCGCACGCGAAATGATCGACAGCGGGGTCGATGCGCGCCTTTCCACGGTGGATCTAAAAAAATTGCCAGGTTCATTTGCCGGTCGAAGGTTTGACGGCGCGCTGCTCGCCGTGCTGCCGGCCGGCATCGATCCTTGCGGAGAGAACGGCGAATTTCATTCCTTCGTATCGGCGGGGCCCATGCTCGCGCGCGATATCGCCGTTAAGGTCGTGGCGACGGTCGAGCGCGACGGATTCGCTTACGCCGATCTACTGCCGGCGTAGTGTTCCACCGCGGAATGAAGGGGCCTTAAGTTCTCAATATGCCACCGGTTCGCTTCTTAACTTCGGCGACGATCTTCTCCGACAGCGCTTCGATCTCCGCATCGGTCATGGTCTTCTCGAATGGCTGAATCGTAACGGCGATGGCAATCGACTTCTTGCCGGCCTCGATGCCCTTGCCTTCATAGACGTCGAACACATTGACGTCGGCGACAAGTTTTCGGTCGACATTCTGCGCGGCGCGAATGATGTCAGCGGCCTTGACCGCACTGTCCACCACAAAGGCGAAATCACGCTCGACGGGTTGGAACGGTGACAATTCCAGCGGAGCTTTCGCCCGCGTGCTTCGTTGCTTTGGCTCGGGAATCCTCTCGAGAATGACCTCGAATGCCACAAGCGGGCCCTCGGCATTCAGCGCGGCAACCACGCGCGGATGCAATTCGCCGAAGTGACCCAGGATATTCTGCGGTCCGATCCGCACGGTCCCGCTGCGGCCGGGGTGAAACCATGGCGGGCCGCCCGGCATGACTTGCAACGCCTGCATGGGGCTTCCTGCCGCCGACAATGCTGCGAAAACGTCGGCCTTTGCGTCGAACGCGTCAACCGGCTGCGCCTTGGTTGACCAATGACGACCGCTGCCCGACGGCTTGGCGAGCGCTCGACGCAATCCGCTGGCTGCGGTCAGCTGGTCCTCTGGCCTGTCGCCGATAAAAATTTGTCCCACCTCGAACAAGGCGACGTCGGCATGACCACGGTCGGCATTGCGTTGCGCTGCCATGATCAGACCAGGAAGCAGGCTCGGACGCATGTCGGAGAGTTCGGCAGCGATGGGATTGGCGAGCGATAGCTGGGGCTTGCCGCCGCCGAACAACTGCGCTTCCCGCCTGGAAACGAACGACCAGGTGACGGCCTCGACGAGCCCGCTGGCGGCGAGTGCGCGCTTGGCCTTGCGGGTCCGATTCTGGATCGTGGTGAGCACCGGCTTGCGCGCATGCTCGCGAGGGAATGGCGTTGACGGCACGCGATCAACGCCGACAATGCGCACGACTTCCTCGACAATGTCCGCCCGCCCCTGAACGTCCGGCCGCCAGGACGGCACGGCAACCTTCATGCGCTCGCCCTGGCCGGCGACGAAGAAGCCGAGTTTCTCGAGAACGCGACGTATGTCAGGCAGTGGCAACTTCAGCCCGGCAAGGCGCTGCAGCTCGCTCAATGGGAAATCGACGATCTTTTCTTTAGGCGTCGGGTCCCCGGCAACGACCACGTCGGAGGGCTGTCCGCCGCAAAGGTCGAGCACCATTTGCGTCGCCTGTTCCAGTCCTGGCAGCATGAACGCCGGATCAACGCCGCGCTCGAAGCGATAGCGCGCATCGGAATTGATGCCGAGCTTGCGGCCCGTCTGGGCGATATTGAGCTCGTCCCAAAGCGCCGACTCAATCAACACATCGGTCGTGCTGTCCGAGCAACCCGTCGCTTCCCCGCCCATGATGCCCGCGAGCGATTCGACACCGTTCTCGTCGGCAATCACGCAGGTCGCCTCGTCAAGCGTGTAGGTCTTGCCGTCGAGCGCGAGCAACTTCTCGCCATTCCTGGCGCGCCGCACGGTCAGGTTGCCATGTACTTTTGCAGCGTCGAAGACGTGCAGCGGCCGGCCACGGTCGAAAGTGATGAAATTGGTAATGTCGACCAATGCATTGATCGGCCGCAGGCCAATCGCCGCGAGTCGTCTCAGCAGCCAACCCGGCGACGGACCATTTTTTACTCCGCGAACCAGCCGCAGCGCGAAAGCCCGGCAGAGCGGAGGCGTCTTGCCAAATTCGAGCGTGACTTTGACCGGGCAGGGGAATGATCCCTTCACCGGCTTGGGAATTCTGTTCTTGTACGTGCCGATCGATGTGGCGCCGAGATCGCGCGCGATGCCGGCAACGCCGGTGCAATCGGGACGATTGGGCGTGAGATTGATCTCAATCACGGGGTCGCCGAGATCGGCCCACTCGACATAGGGTTTGCCGACCGGCGCATCGGCGGGCAGGTCGATGATACCGTCGTGATCATCGGAAATCAGCAGCTCGGCCGGCGAGCACAGCATGCCGCGGCTTTCGACGCCGCGGATCGTGCCAACGCCGAGCGTGATGTTCTTGCCGGGAATGAACGTGCCCGGCGGCGAAAACACGCCTTTCATGCCGCTGCGCGCGTTCGGCGCGCCGCAGACGACCTGGACCGGCTTGCCGTCACCAATGTCGACCATGCAAACGCGGAGGCGATCGGCGTTCGGATGCTTTTCGACCGAGATCACGGACGCGATG
Organism: Pseudomonadota bacterium; assembly: GCA_046731635.1. Taxonomy (GTDB): domain Bacteria; phylum Pseudomonadota; class Alphaproteobacteria; order Rhizobiales; family Xanthobacteraceae; genus Pseudolabrys. Next base: position 6,528 of record JBKPLN010000361.1, read on the forward strand.
ACAAACGGCTTGAGCTGGCTTGCCTTGTCCTCGACCTTCTCAACTTCAAGGCCGATCATCGTCAGCCTGTCGACGATCTCGGCCAGGGACGCGTCAGTGTCGAGGTACTCCTTGAGCCAGGCCAGCGTGAATTTCATTGCGCGGCTCCGCTCGCGCGTTCCCTTCCTCCTTGAGATGGAGGATTAGGTGAAACGTGGCCGTGGCGTCTCATCCGCTCAACCCCCCGGCGAGAGTGGGAAAATCAAGGGGTCGGAAGCCGTAGTGGGCAAGCCAGCGCACGTCCGCTTCGAAGAAGGCGCGGAGATCGTTCATGCCGTACTTGAGCATGGCGATCCGGTCGATCCCCAAGCCCCAGGCAAAGCCCTGATAC
>JBKPLN010000362.1:0-2653 GCA_046731635.1 Pseudomonadota bacterium
GCGCTATACTGAGGTTCCGGTAACCGTCGACTACACTCCCTACTCCCTAGCTAAAGGACAGCGCACGGGCGATTTCGTGATGATTTTGCTCGATCTCTTTGCAAGAAAATTACACCGATGATCGCTCAGGCAATACTTTCATTTCTGCTTTGCAGCGTCCTGCTTTACTCATGGGCGGAATATCGGCGTTCACCCGCTGTCGCCCTGTTGTCTTTTATCGCCGGCCTGGCGGGCCTGTATTTCGTCTGGATGCCTTCGCACAGCACCCATGTTGCAGAATTCATCGGCATTGGCCGCGGGGTCGACCTTATAATGTACTTGTGGGTTTGCATAAGTCTAATCGTCTTGTTGAACCTTCATTTGAAGCTGCGATCGCAGCATGAAGTTATCACTGCCCTAGCTCGAGCAATAGCACTCGCGAATGCTTGTCCGGCTACTGAAGGGGCTCGCTTGCGAAGCACCGAGCGCGACACTTCAATAAGAACCCAAGCAGATAGGTCGACACTCCGGTTTGCGCGCGATGCGAGCTACAAAGAGCCGAAAAGTACGGTTCGCACTGCCGCTGTTGACCCCACCCTGTTATAGCGGACGCAGATACTGTCGGTCCAAATAGCGGTATCTTCCGTGGACCAGTCCACCTCAAGCGGCTGCTGTCGATAGTCGGCCAGGGCGGCTAGGAATGAGGTGCCACCGCGGGTCCTGGTCAGCGCGCTTTGTGACTTTTAAATACCTGTTTGTGTGTATGGACTCGCATGATGCAACAAATGGTCACCAGGCCGACGAACAATATCAGCCAAATGACACGTGCTAAGTAGCGGTCGTATGGCCCTGACAACGCACCCGTTACAACCGCGTTCAAAACTATCCCGGCCACAACGAACATCTGCAAAGCAATTAGCTGTGTGGGTAGCACTCCCCGCCATGAGATGCAGGACCACAGGCACAAAAACAGGCCGAAGATAAGACCGACCCCGTGAAGAATCCGAAATTCTGGGATCGGTAACCCTCCTTGTCCTTGCTTCGATTCCAAAATGGACTTTTCGACCGCAGGGCTAAACACATCACCGAGAAATGGCGCAACCAATCTCGCGAATGTCGGGCTTAATCCATCGCCCGCTTGAAAGCGCAGGATTTGGCGACCAGCATCCTGTATGGCTCGGTAAAAGATCTCCACCGGATAGGTCTTAAGGGTCTCCCAAACAATGCGACGCGCCTCCGGTTCGAATTCATCCAAACTGCTGCCAACGTTTGTGAACGGGCTGTCCTTGCCCCATTTGAGATCATCGTGGGTGAGTCCCTTCATATCGCCGAGATAAGCACACAGTTCATACTTCACGGTTCGACACGATTGCTCGAGATATGACAAAGCGGGACCTTCGTCAGCCCATTTTGCCAAGAGAAAAACGCTGCCGTTCTTTGCAAGGCTTAGTACGCGCGAGTAATGCCAATTCAACGCCAGCATCGATCCCACCGCAGCGAAGAGAGGTAGGACCAGTAGCACCGACCGAGAAAGGCGAACCTGAGCTGGCGCAAACTTCCGCTGCAGGATGAACGCCAACACGATAAGTCCGAGTGCGATCGGTACATGGCTTATATGAACCGCAATTCCAATGGTGGTTAGGATAGCGATATACCAACGTTCGCCGCGTTTTAGTTGATCAGTGCAGAATGCTTGAAGGAATATGCCAAGCAGTACAACCGGCGTGAATACGTCCGGTAAGATTTCTCCAGTAATCCACGGCAAGCTTGAGAATAGGGATAAGCCTGCGATCACCACCAAAATTTTATGCAGATTTTCGATGCCCCCGTCTGAAACGCAACGGATAACCAAATGCAGCAGATATCCCAACATCGCGCCTTGAGCGAATACAACCGGCCAGAGCGTGATGCCTTGATGTAGAGGCAATATGAGAAGCCCATAATAGGGGCTCACGAATCCAGGAATTTCGCCTCGAAGAGGTGCGGTGGCATAGGCTATCGTGTCTGAGAATACTAATGGCGCACGATTGTAAAGTGCGACCCACGACAGCATAACGGAAGAGACGAGAACAAAGACGATAGTAGCCGCAGGCCTTGGCGCGAGGCTGTAGTTCGATCCTGGTTTTAAACGCGACGCTCGTTCCCGTTCTGATGCTCTTCCGGTTTGAAGAATCAGCCGAGTCGCTCGGCTCAGCTGGTCAAGTAACCTGGCGGAAACGGTTCGCAATCGCATCTCACGCGGGCCTACGAACGCAGAAGCAGTAGGCTTGGTTGGGCGCGCGAGCTGAAGCATGACGGCTATCGCTGCAGCGAAATAAATGCAAACAGATGAACTGTTCCGAAATGTGCCAGCAAATATTCATGAACTTCGTCTGGCTCTCGCTGGCTTGCCGGAAAACATGAAAATTATAGCAGACTCCGAAACGGGCGTTTCCGAAAAAACCGTTGAAGAGCTTCGTACGCGGAAAGCATGGCCGCCGGGTTTGGTGATAACGACGCCGCGCAAGCTCCGGCCGAAATCAGTGCTCAAGATAAGCAGGGCAATCCAGTTAACATGAAGCCAAGCAAGGCCGACCATCTGGTTGTCAAAGCTTTTCAACAGCTTTAATCGACCGACGACTCGACTCTTTTAAAGGGCTCGCTCACCATTTGGATGCCACCGGAGGAATGCGGT
>JBKPLN010000363.1:0-3093 GCA_046731635.1 Pseudomonadota bacterium
GGCTGTACTGACGCTCGGCTTCGCTGCTTCGCTTGCGGGAGCCGCCGATGCCGCAGACATTTACCGGTCCGGTTGGCGCTCGCACGTCTGGTACGGCAGCGACTGCTGCCGTCGCAACGAGACCTACGGTCCCGGGATCCGTGTCGCCGAGCAAGTTCCTTACTGCGGCGATTGCGACAATCTCGTTGACCCGAACTACTTCAACAACAACCAGCTTCGCTACATCGGGTATCTGCCGTGGACGCGCGGCTGCGCCCTCGGCGGTTGTTATGGCAATTTTGGCGATTACGGCGGCTGTTACTTCAGGGAGATATCGGTGGCCGAAGGCCGGGGCAGGTGGGTCGACGGCGTCGAGATGATCTGCAACGGGAGATAGGACGCGTCGTCGCTCGATCAGACGTCGACGCTTGCCGACAGAGCGTTGTCCTGGATGAATTGTCTGCGCGGTTCGACCAGATCGCCCATCAACTGGTCGAAGAGTACGTTGGCTTCGTCAACTTCCTTGATGCGGACCTGCAGCAGCGATCTCGCGTTGACGTCGAGCGTGGTCTCCCACAATTGTTCGGGGTTCATCTCGCCCAGGCCTTTGTAACGCTGCAGCGTGAGGCCCTTGCGCCCGGCAGCGGTGAGCGTCTCAAACAGGCCAACGGGCCCGTGGATCGCAATGGTTTCGTCCTTGCGGCGTAACATCGCCGGCGGCGTCGGCCGCGGGAAGACCTGCTGCAGCGAAGCCGCAAACTCGTCGAGCTTCCGCGCATCGGCTGAGCCGATCAGGGCCTGGTCGATGACTGCGACTTCCTTTACGCCGCGCACCGTACGCTCGAAATGAAACCCGTTGTCGTCGAACGTGCCATTCCAGCCACGTTCGGTTTCCTCTTCCAGCGCATCGAGCCGTTTCGCAATGTAGGTTGCCGCCGCAGCGCCCTTTTTCGCATCGCCGGTGACGCCGGGATTGAGCACGCCGGCTATCGCAGCTTGTTCGATCACTTTGCGGTTGTAGCGGCTGTGCAGGCCGCCCAGGATGCCGCGGATCGTGCGCGCGTCTTCGGTCAGTTTCCGCAGGTCGGCGCGTCCGCGGTCCTCGCCTGAAGCGAGCCGGAGCACGGCATCCTCGAGACCGGCCGTAATCAGGTAATCCTCGAGCGCGCGCTCGTCCTTGAGATATTGCTCGGATTTTCCGCGCGTGACTTTATAAAGCGGCGGCTGGGCGATGAAGACATGGCCGCGCTTGATCAACTCGTCCATCTGGCGGAAAAAAAACGTCAGCAGCAGCGTGCGGATGTGCGAGCCATCCACGTCCGCGTCAGTCATGATGATGATCTTGTGGTACCGCAGCTTGTCAGGATTGAACTCGTCGCGCCCTATGCTGGTGCCAAGCGCCGTGATCAACGTCCCGATTTCCTGGCTGGACAACATCTTGTCGAACCGCGCCCGCTCGACGTTGAGAATCTTGCCACGCAGCGGAAGCACCGCCTGGAATTCGCGGTTGCGACCCTGCTTGGCGGAACCGCCCGCGCTGTCACCCTCGACAATGAACAATTCTGATTTCGCCGGGTCACGCTCCTGGCAGTCGGCCAGTTTGCCGGGCAACGAGGAGACATCGAGCGCGCCCTTGCGGCGGGTCAATTCGCGCGCTTTCCGCGCTGCCTCACGGGCGGCGGCGGCCTCCACTACCTTGCCGACGATGACCCTCGCCTCCTGAGGATGTATCTCGAACCAGTCCTGCAGCGCCTGGTTGATGACGTTTTCGACAACCGGGCGCACTTCGGAGGACACCAGCTTGTCCTTGGTCTGCGACGAAAATTTTGGATCGGGCACCTTGCAGGACAGCACTGCGGTCAGCCCCTCCCGGCAATCGTCACCGGTCAGCGCCACCTTTTCCTTGCGCGAGGTACCGATCGTTTCCGCGTATTGAGTGACCTGCCGCGTCAGCGCGCCGCGGAATCCGGCAAGATGAGTACCGCCGTCGCGTTGCGGAATGTTGTTTGTGAAACAGAGCACGCTTTCATGATAACCGTCGTTCCACCACAGCGCGCACTCCACCGTAATCCCTTCGCGCTCGGACTTGATCATGATTGGGCTGGGGATGAGCGCGGTCTTGTTGCGATCGAGGAATTTCACGAATGCTTCGACGCCGCCTTCGTATTTCATCTCCTCGCGCTTTTCGACGGCGTGACGCTGGTCGGAGAGGACAATGGCCACCCCTGAATTCAGGAACGCCAGTTCGCGCAGCCGATGCCCGAGCGTGGCAAAATCGAACTCGACCATGCTGAAGGTCTTCGGGGAGGGCAGGAACGTGACTTCGGTTCCACTCTGGCCTTTCGCATCGCCACGCGCCTTGAGGGGCGCCTTTGCGACGCCCTCGCGGAACTCCATGAAGTGTTCCTTGCCGTCACGCCAAACGGTGAGTTTCAGCCAGGTCGATAGGGCGTTCACCACCGAGACGCCGACCCCGTGCAGACCACCCGAAACCTTATAGGCGTTTTGGTCGAATTTTCCGCCGGCGTGCAGCTGCGTCATGATGACTTCCGCTGCGGAGACGCCTTCGCCCTTGTGAATGTCGGTCGGGATGCCGCGACCGTTGTCTCGCACCGTGCAGGAACCATCCGGGTTGAGCGTTACCGCGACTTCGGTGGCAAATCCCGCGAGCGCCTCATCGATCGCATTGTCGACGACCTCGTAGACCATATGATGAAGGCCTGAGCCGTCATCGGTATCGCCGATGTACATGCCCGGCCGTTTGCGCACGGCATCAAGTCCCTTGAGAACCTTGATTGACTCCGCGCCATAGTCGGATGGATTTCTGCGGGCCGGTTCAGCCATCAGCGGCACCCTCGAAGGGGGTTCGGGTTTGAGTCGGATTGAGTGATTTGTCTGACACGAAAATTGGGCGTCGTACAGGGCAAAGTATCTTGTCTTAATATGTTGATCTAGCAGCGGTTTTTAAAGAGGCAGGGTCTGAAAAATCCCCACTTTTTTCGCGCCGTTTCAGCGCGAATCAGGTCAGCACTCCAGCCGATTGACGCCCCCATCGGATCGATTGAGGTTGACTTCGTTTTTGCACTTCTGCCGGCGCTATTGTCATGGCTGCCT
>JBKPLN010000364.1:0-14091 GCA_046731635.1 Pseudomonadota bacterium
GACCCAAACCGGCCGATTAGAGAAGCGGACATCACTCGTTGCACCGCACATGTCCGCTTTTGGGGGTAAAGCGGACATCATTCCGGGAAAAGCGGACAATAAGAAATGTCGCTAATGACCAAAGCGGACGTTGTTGCTCCCTGTGCATAAAAAGAGGAAACTCTTTTGTGAGAGGCCTTAGCCTATCGAGCTTAAGGATTTTGCTATCCGGGAGGCCATCATGCGCATCATCTCGCTGGCCGCGTGTTTTTGCGCGACGTTCGTTTTGCAGTCGCCCGCCTCGGGGCAGGCGCCGATGGCGATACGCATCGGCATTCTCAACGATCAGGCTGGTCCTTATGCCGATTTTGGCGGGAAGACATCTGTCACCGCCGCGCAAATGGCGGTTGAGGACTTTGGCGGAAAGGTGCTCGGGAAACCGGTGGAGATTGTGGTGGGCGATCACCAGAACAAGCCGGACCTCGCGGCCAGTATAGCGCGCCGCTGGTTTGATCTCGAAAATGTGAGTGCTATAGCCGAATTGACAAATTCCGCGGTCGCGCTCGCAGTTCAAAAGATCGCCAACGACTATGGAAGGGTCACCTTGGCCGTCGGCCCGGCAACGACGCGCCTGACCAATGAAGATTGCTCGCCCACCGGCTTTCATTGGGCATTCGATACTTATTCACAGGCTGTCGGAACCGCGCGCGCGATCGTAGCGCAAGGCGGCAAGAGCTGGTTCATCCTGGCGGCCGACTATGCCTTCGGCCATCAAATGGCCGCCGATCTCTCCCGCGTCGTGAAGGAGAATGGCGGCACTGTGCGCGGCGAGGTGCGCGTACCGCTTAATACGCAGGATTTCTCTTCGTTCCTGCTGCAGGCTTCCTCATCCAAAGCGCAGATTGTTGGCCTCGCCAATGCAGGTACCGACACGATCAATTCGGTAAAGCAAGCGGCCGAGTTTCGCATCGCGGCCGGCGGACAAAAGCTCGCGGGACTTGTGGTCGTCTTGAGCGACGTTCATGCGCTTGGCTTGGCGATCGCGAACGGCCTGACTTTTACAACCGCATTTTATTGGGACCTGAACGAGCAGACGCGCTCATGGTCCAAGCGTTTCTTCGATCGTACGGGTCGCATGCCCGGCATGGTGCAGGCAGGTACTTATTCGGCCGTGCTGCATTATCTTAAGGCCATCGCGGCCGCCGGAAACGCCGACGGCAAGGCCGTAGCGGCGAAGTTGCGCGAGATAAAGGTGGACGATTTCTTTGCCAAAGGGTTCGTGCGCGAAGACGGCCGCATGGTTCACGACATGTTGCTCGTAGAGGTAAAAAAGCCGGACGAGTCGAAGGGCGCGTGGGATTACTATAATGTCCTGAGAACCATCGCGGCAAATGACGCGGTGCAGCCGCTCGAACAGAGCAAATGCGCGCTCATAAAGAAGTAACCCCGGCCCGGGCGTACTGAAATCTCATCCGGCGGGCAACGCCGACCCCGCCCGCGGTACCGACTGGACCCGAGCGATGGAGGTGAGCATGACGGCTATCCAGAGACTGCACGCTGACGAGGCGGCGCTTAGCAAACGGCACATGTTGATCGGCGGCAAGTGGGTCGACAGCGCTTCGGGCGAGGTGCTCGAGGTCGAGGACCCGGCGCACCGGCGCCCGATCGCCGAGGTCCCCCGAGGTCGGGCCGAGGATGTCGAGCGCGCCGTCAAAGCTGCGGCCTATGCCTTTCCCGCCTGGTCGCGCACGGTCCCTCGCGATCGCGGGCGACTTCTCGCCCGGATTGCCGATGCGCTCGACGCGAGGGTCGAGGAGCTTGCGCGCACGATCGCGCTTGAGACCGGGAATGCGCTTCGCACCCAGGCACGCCCGGAGGCAAAGACGACAATCGATATCATTCGCTATTTCGGCGGCTTGGGAGGGGAACTCAAGGGCGAGACGATTCCCTTAGGCGAGCATGTCCTGAGCTACACGCGACGTGAGCCGCTTGGCGTGGTCGGTGCCATCATCCCGTGGAATGCGCCGGTGCTACTCGCGGCCTGCAAGATCGGCCCTGCGCTCTGCGCCGGTAATACGCTTGTTTTGAAAGCGGCCGAGGATGCGCCGCTCGGTGTGCTGCTGCTCGCCGAAGTGTGTCAGGAGTTCCTACCGCCCGGCGTGCTCAACGTGCTGACCGGGCTCGGCGAGGAGTGCGGCGCCCCGCTCGCCAACCACCCGACGGTGAGCAAGCTTTCGTTCACCGGTTCTACTGAGGTGGGCAAGCTCATCATGCGCGCAGCCTCTGACCGCATCGTGCCGATCTCGCTCGAGCTTGGTGGCAAGAGTCCTTCCATCGTCTTCCCGGACGCCAACGAGGACTGGGTCATTGATGGCATTATTGCCGCGATGCGCTTCACGCGGCAGAGCCAGTCTTGCACGGCGGGCTCTCGCCTCTTACTCCACCGCGACATCTTCGACAATTTTCTCGATGCACTCAGTCAGAAAGTGAAAGCGCTCAAACTCGGCGATCCGCTCGATGAGACGAGCGACATTGGCACAATCATTAACGAGAAGCAGTTCAATAAGGTGTGCGGTTATGTCGACGAAGGGCTGAAACGGCACGAAGCGCGTGTCGTCATCGGCGGCCTTCCACCCAAGGAGGGTCCGCTCAGCGAAGGCTATTACGCAATCCCAACCATCTTCGCGAATGTAGCGAACGACTGGCGCCTGGCGCGCGAGGAGATCTTTGGGCCCGTGCTCGTCGCCATCTCCTGGACCGACGAAGCGGATGCGATCCGTATGGCCAACGATAGCCACTACGGGCTCGCCGCCTACGTCTGGTCGCACGACATTGGCCGCGCACTCCGCGCTGCGCACGCGATAGAGGCCGGCTGGGTCCAGGTCAACCAGGGTCTCGGCCAGAGTCCTGGTCACTCGTATGGCGGCTACAAAGAAAGCGGCATCGGCCGCGAGTTCTCACTCGAAGGGATGCTCGAGAGCTACACGCAGAGGAAGAACGTCACGGTCAACCTGACGCATTAAAAACATAAGTTGCCGCTGAAATAAAATCTGTATCGGCGGAAAGATGAAAGCCCTAGAGGGACTAGAGCCCATTATTGCGGGGCGGCACGTTGGTCGAATGACGGTCGGCGTGGATCAGATCGATGAACCCTGCGGTCACTGGCCCGCGTCCGCCTCCACACACGCGGCCAGCCAATTGTGAACGACGGAACCGCCAGTTAACGGCCGTGTGGTGTCTGCTTCTATTGGCGGATGCCGCGGGCACAAATGTCTGCTTTTTGTCCATAGTAAACATGCCTTCTGTCGGCCCCCCGCAAAATCCGCTACGCTATTGACTAGCAGCAGCCAAGGAGCATGACATGCCGGAGCCGAGCACATCGGTGGCGGGTGCCGCGCCTGCCGCGGTCGAAGACCAGCCGATCCGAGAACGCGTCAAAGAGCTGACGAGCCAGGTTCTGCAGCAGGGCCGGGTCGATCCCGAGGTCGTCAGGGACGTTGTCAGTACCGTCCTTGGTCGGACGCCCGGCACTACCGTCGAGAGCGGTGCCAAGGCCCGAGAACTCTTCGCCGATGCAGTGAGGCAGCTTGACGATGCGCTCGCGAAGTCTGCCAGCGCAACGCATGGCGCTCTCCAGCAGCTTGCATCCCGGGGGCAGGACTTCACTGACAACGATCTCAAAGAAGCGCTGGCCAGCCTGCGGAAGCTGGAAGAAGACTATGTGGCTGTCGCGAATCGACTTTCTGGGGCGATGAGTGCCAATCTGCGCCGCGAATTGACGGAACTTGCGACTCACGCCCAAAACATTGGCGTGGAAGCGAGTGTTCGTGTGGCGAGCATGATGGGGGAGTTTGCCAGCAGCATGAGTGCTGGGTCGGGGCTGGCGACGGTGCGCGGCGCAAGCGCCCGTGTAGCAATGCTTGCTAGTGGCGTAATGGCCGGCATCGCGGATGCACTTCGCGACCATACCGAGGCGAAGAAGGGCAAATAGCAACCGATGGTCTCCGGGTTGTTCAGCACGGCCCGCGAGCTGCCGCGCCTGCGTGAGATCAGCATGGTCTTCGTGCGGCATGGGCTGGGAGACCTCGTGCGTCGCGCTGGCATTGCTACGCTGCTCGAGCACGCAGGACATGCATTGCACTGGGGAGAAGCCTCCGAAACCTCGCATCTTGAAGTGCAGCAGCGCGCGAGGCTCGCATTCGAGCAGCTCGGACCGACCTTCGTAAAGCTTGGCCAGATGCTTTCGACAAGAGAGGATCTGCTGCCGCAGGCATGGACCACTGAATTGGCCCGGCTGCACAGCGACGTGGCGCCGGTGCCGTTCGACGATCTCCTGCCACAGGTTGAACAAGCCCTTGGCCGCTCTCCACTCGAAGTGTTTGGCTATGTTGAACGCGAACCCTACGCTGCCGCCTCAATCGCGCAGATACACCGGGCCAAACTTGCCAGTGGCACGCCAGTGGTCCTGAAGATTCGGCGTCCCGGAGTCGAGGCAAAGATCGACGCTGATCTCAGAATCCTCGATCACCTTGCGCATGTGATCGAGCGCGAGATACCCGAAGTCCGTCGCTACCAGCCTGTCCAGGTCGTCGGTCAACTGCGCCGATCGCTCGAGCGCGAGCTTGATCTCGCAGTTGAAGCGCGCAACACAGAACGCTTCGCGCGCAGCTTTGCCGACGATCTCGATATCCTCGTGCCACGCGTCTACTGGGAGTGGACGAGCAGCACGATGAATGTGCAGGAGCATATCCAAGGCATCCGCGGCAACGACCTGGCGGCCATCGACAGCGCGGGCCTCGACCGAAAGGCGCTCGCCGCGCGCGGTGTCGATGCCGTGCTCAAGATGATCCTAGTGGATGGCTTCTTCCATGCCGATCCGCACCCGGGCAACGTCATGTATCTGCCCGGCAACCGCATCGCGCTGATCGATTTTGGCATGGTGGGTCGGCTCTCGCCGGCGCGGCGCAGACAGATTATCGATCTGCTGGCGGGACTCGCGGGCCATGACGAGGAGGCGATGCTGGAGGTGTTGCTCGACTGGCGCGGCGATGACTTTGTGGACGAGGCTCGGCTCGCCGCCGATCTTGGCGAATTCGCGTTCGACTACGCCGACATGCAGTTGAAGGACTTGAAAATCGGGGTGCTCCTACACCGAGTGTCGGCGATCCTGCGCGAGCACTCTATCGTGCTGCCGACCGATCTCACCCTAATGTTCAAGGCGCTCATCACCCTTGAGGGACTCGGGCACCAGTACGATCCGGAGTTCCGTCTGATCGAGCGCGTCAAGCCGTTCATCGACCGCGCCATGCGTGAACGCTATCAGCCGGTGGAGACGGCGAGGCGCGTCCAGCAGACGCTCAGCGACTTTTTTGGCCTGGCCACGTCAATGCCGCGCGACCTCGCGCGGTTGGTCAAAGACGCCCGGCAGGGCCGCATGCGGGTCGATCTCGACCTCAAGCGTCTCGACCGCTTCGGCGATCGCCTCGATAGTGCAATCAATCGGGCAACCATTGGGATCATGACGGCATCACTTGTGGTCGGCTCTTCCATTGTGATGACGGTGGCGGAAGGGCCGCGCCTGTTCGGCGTGTCATTGCTCACCTATTGCGGGTTGCTTGGTTACCTGGTCGCTTTCGTGAACAGCCTCTGGATCATCTTTTCGATCTGGCGGTCCAGTCGGCGATGAGGGACAAAATGTCCGCTATTGGCCCTTAGCGGACATCCGAAAATATACGCATCCAATGTCGCTTTCGGGGGTAAAGCGGACATGACTTTTTGCGGCGCGAATGTCTGCTTTTGACCCAAAGCGGACATTGCCGCCCTATTTCACTATGCTGATTTGGCTCGATACGATCGCTCTGCCTGAGCCTCGGGGGCGACAATGAGACGGCGGGAATTTATCGGTCTTATCGGTAGTGCTGCAGCAGCATGGCCGTTTTCCGCACACGCGCAGCAGGCGGGGACACCGGTAATGGGATTTATGAGCAGCCGGTCGTCGGAGGATTCAGTGCACCTGCTCGCTGCATTTCGACAAGGGTTGGGTGAGACTGGCTTCATCGAAGGCCAGAACGTCGCGATCGAGTTTCGCTGGGCTCAGGGCTAGTACGAAAGGCTATCGGCGCTTGCGGCCGATCTAGTCAGCCGCCGGGTGGTGGTGTTCACGGCGGTCGGCGGGGAGGCTTCGGCCCTCGCAGCGAAGCAAGCAACCTCGACGATCCCAATCGTGTTTGTTTCGACCGATCCAGTTCGACGACACCTACTGCATGGCGGCAGCGAAAGTCACCCGAAACCTGCTCGCCGCGGAATATGTGCGCGCCGAGCGAGTCCGGCTGACTGCAACGTCCAGCTTCTTCAAGCTAGTGATGCGGGATAATTGCTAATGCGCTAATGTTTGATGGGGCTGAAGGGGCTTCCAAAAAGGGAGTTCCTGCAATGTGTGACTATAGCATCCAAAATGTCAGGTCGCGGCCGGCAAGAGTTGGCGACAAACTGACTACACGTGACTTTGGTACCTGCACGCGCGGGTTCGCTGCGTCAGAAGATGCTGGAGTCGCGGTTTGCGTTCTTCCAGGGACGGAACTTGCGTTTACCAACGCCGTGACACTTGCGGAGCCTTTCATCCTAGGGTGGAAGGTGAAGAAGCTGGATTACGCGATGGCAATCTTTCGACAAGTCAACAAGAATGAACCATTCAAGCACCACGATGCGCTCGAATTTCCCGATGGACGCATAGTTCTCCTGACACGACTAAGTGAGGGTCAGGAGGCAACGGTGCTTCAACTGCCAGCGCAGCCAACGGCTGCGGCCGAAGCAGATGCTCAGAAGCGCATCGCCTTTGCAGACTGATATTAGTTCTCGGAGACGGGCAATGCGTGCGGGCGTTTTCCGACGCCCTCGAAAACCAAATGTCTGTCAATGGCCGATTGGTGGGATGTTTTAGTACAGCCGATCCCTTACTTACTACCTTCGATGCGCTGAGCGACATTGGAGCCGCCGTGATTAAGTGAACCGCCAGCAAACACGCGGTTTAATGACGGTGCCGCGAGCTGCGGCTGCGCCCCGTAGACCCTCGCGGACTGTAACATTAATCCGGCACGCAAAATCTCAGTCGCCCTGCACTGCCGAAGAGTAAGGAAGCCACAATTGGTCTCACCGAGACCAGCATCGCGGTCCAAATACTCAGCGCTGGCGGGCGTTTGCGTCAGCACCATAACCCCAATGAGGGTGGTTAGAACTTTGGTTCCCAAGCGCACCGACATACTTTCCCTGATTGCTAATGGCTGTAACACCAGGCATCCAATATTGGTTCCAAAATCCTCCATCACATGACTGCTCGCTCAACTGCACGAATACCCCGGCAAGCTTATTCGCCTGTCGTGCGCGCCAGCATCGAAAACTGGTTTTGATTGATCGCTACGGGTGCGGGCGCGCCCTGAACTATTTCAAAGGCGCGAAATAGCCCGCACCTTGGTGTAAGGTATTGATTGTCTGGAATTTGTAACAATTCCCGGGTCCACCACTCAAAAAACGGCTTATCCAGGGGGCGCCAGAGTCAGCGCGCCATATTAGCTTGCACCCGCGACGGCGCTTCGTGGCCCAACTCCCGCCCCAGCGCGAGGCCTTGCGCCGGTCAGCTCAGCGACCTTGCGCGCATGCTCCACGGCATGACGCGCGGTTTCATTGTGCGTGTAAAGGTCGAACGTCTCCTCCTCGTCCTCGCTTACCGGGGTCAACGCCCGATCGGTATAGGCGAACCGGTTCGGGTCCTTCCTTATGCGCCGCGCGGTCATGCCAAGCCAGTACGCCAAGCGTATTTCGCGCGCGGTTTTTGTCAGGAATTCCACGGCATATTTCGCATAGAACGACCAGATCGGCTCGATCGGCATTCCGGGGCGGCGCTCCAGCCGGTGCTTGCGGCGAAGCACGCCGCCCTGCAGGGGATGAACGCGCTCGATCGGAACGGACGAACCGAACATGTAAATAAACGATATCAGCCGCGACTGGTTGCATTTCATAGCGGCGCCGCGCCGCAGCAGCGTTTCCATGTGCTCGCGCGTGTAGAAGGTCCTCCAGGCGCTCTGATAGACTTCTTCCCACACTTCCTTGCTCATTGTCGGATGTATCGACACGGCATGCTCGCCGTCGTAGCGGTTCATGTCCGAGTCCATCCACTCCCCCTTCTCGTAAAGGACCTTGTGGTCCATCGAGCCAGGCAGCGGCGTCAAGATGAAGAATTCGAGGATGTCGAGCGGCAACTCCTTCTTGATTATTTCAATGTCTTCGCGGATCGACTCAGGCGTATCGAATGGAAAGCCGAGGATGTAGCCGGCCGTGGTGATCGCGCCGATGTTCTTCCAGGCGAGCAGCATCTTGCGGTATTCGGTGATCTTGTTCTGATGCTTCTTCGCCGCGAGCAGATTGGCGGCGTTGATGCTTTCGAGACCGATCAGCACGCGATTGACGCCGGCGCGTCCCGCCGCTTCGATGAAGTTGGGAATCTTGTGGCAGAGCGTGTCGACCTGCACCATCAGCTTGATGTTCATGCCTTCGCGGTCGCGCAACGCGCTGATACGGTCGAAGATCGGCTCCCAGTTCTTGTGGCGCGCAAGATTATCGTCGGTGATGAAGAAGTGGCGGATGCCATGGGCGTAATGCTCGCGGATCGTCCGCTCGACGTCATCGGCCGTACGGCCGCGCGACTTGCGACCTTGGACATTGATGATGGTGCAGAACGAGCACTGGAAGGGGCAGCCGCGGCCCGCGTCGAAGCTCGCGAGAGACTGGATCGTTCGCCTCAGATTCTTCGCGGGAAGAATCGGAGTGGGCTCGGCCTCGAGCGTCGGCAAATCCTTCAAGTAATTATAGACCGGAGTCAGCCTCCCCTTTGCTGCGTCCTGCAGGACCGTGTCCATCCGCCCTTCCAGTTCGCCGGCGAACAGGCTCACTCCCATATCGAGCGCGGCTTTAAGATCGGCCGTCAGTTCGGGCAGCATGGCGAGGCAGCCCGACACGTGGAAGCCGCCGATTATCACGGGAACGCCAGCCGCGCGGAATGGACGCGCGATGTCGAGGGCACGGGGGAACTGGTTCGACTGCACGCCGACGATGGCGAGCAGCCCATGATTGCCATGGCGGCGGAACCGGGAGAGCAGTGATCCGATCCTGACCCGGCTGTTGATCTCGTCGATTACTTTGATGTCGATGGCCGTGTCTGGTCCGAGCACGCTCCGCTGGGCTGCGTCGCGCCCGAGGCTGTAGAGCACCGCGAGAGTGTTGGACGGAATGATGGCGCGCACCCACTGGACGACGTAACCGTCATCGTCGTAGTGGGACGGCTTTATCAGAATGAGTTGAAATCGCCGCTGTTCGCGCTTCGTCGCAGCAAACATCCCCACCCCCGCAGAAGACCAGTTAGCACCCCCTCCAAGTCCGCCAACAAGTTAGAGGAAGTTCAGGATCAGAGCAAACGACGAACGATCGACGCGACTTTTTGCCCCCGAAAAAGGAACTCGTATCGATAAACACAGACTGTGCGTGAAAAAGCACGAACTGACCGCGATCGATCGGAAATTGAAAAATCTGCAGGATTGTCTGCGCAATCAATTATCTGTTGAGTAAAATTCCTCCGCTCGTCAAAATCGTAGTCGACGGAGCCGCCGTCGTTGACCTCGCCGGCAGGTTTTTGCGCCGCTTCTCCCATCAGCCCGATACCATTCGCCATGGTGAAGATGGTGGAAAACCGACGATGTCGTCCCCGTTCATTCCCGCGTCAGCGGGAATCCAGCCTTGCTGGAACTGGGTCCCCGCTTTCGCGGGGACGAACGGTGTGAATTGTGCTCGGCGAGCCATGCGTAGTTCGGGCGAGGGCATCGTCCTTTCGGCCGATCACAACGTCCGCGTCACCTTGCTGAGGTGAGGGGGATTGTCGGGGTCGAAGCCCTGTCTCCGCGCAGCCGCTTCGATGGCGCGATAGGCCGGGATCAGCATAAGGACAGGATCGCAAACCGGGTGACCGTCGCCGATCCATGGCAGCGTTCCCGCTGCGCCGCCGGCGATAAAGACTTTCTCGCCTGCATTCTTGAGGTCATGAACGAGCTCGTCGATGGTGGTGGCAGCCTGGTCGTTCTGTCGCAGCACCAGCACCGGCGTGGACGACGTGATCGATGCGCGCGGCCCATGCCGCAGTTCGGCCGCGCTGTAACCCAGCGTCGGCACCCGCAGGATTTCGGCCACCTTGAGCGCGGTCTCCCGCACGCAACCAAGGCCGTAGCCTCGTCCCACGACAAAGGCTGCAGCCGCGCTGGACACGGTGTCGGCCCAGGGCGACCAATCGCACGAAAGGGCTGTCGACAATCGCTGCGGCAGCTGCCGCAGGCCGTCGTTCAAATCCTCGTCGCGCGCCAGGTTCGCAACCAGCTGCGCCCCGGCGATCATCGACAGCGCGACGGTCTTGGTCGCCGCGACGGCCTGTTCGGGACCCGCGCCGATTGGCAGGACCAGCTCGGACGCGTGAGCTGCGGGCGACTTTTCGTCATTGATAATGGCAAGCGTCAGCGCGCCCAGATTGCGCGCCGCTTGCGTGGCGTTCACGAGATCGGGGCTGCGCCCGGACTGCGACACGACAACGAACAGGGCATCGCGCAATTGCAGTGGCCGCTTGTAGGCGGTGACAACCGAAGGCGCGGCCGCGGAAGCCAACAAGCCAAGCCGCGTTTCGAACAGGTAGCGCAGGTAAACGCCGACGTGCCCCGAGCTCCCGCGTCCGCAGAAAACCACGATGCGCGGCTTGATCTGTTCGATTCGTTGCGCAATCGCTGTGAACACCTCCGTACGCGCCAGGAGACGTTTCGCCGCCTGCGGGATTTCGGCGGTCTCGCGCGCCATCGCGCTCGCGGCGGGCCGTTCAACCATCTTTGCCCGTGGCCGGTTTCTTGGATGCGTTGATGGCGGAACGCAGGTTGCCGCCGTGGCGCTGGAGCAGCTGGGTGGCTTCGGCGCGGCTCAATCCGAAGCCGACCAGGATTGCTGTCTTCACGTTCCCCTCGGCCTGTTGAAGGTGGCGCGCCGCGTCGGCTTCCGAACAGCGAACGATTTCACTGACCATCGCTTCCGCGCGCCGACGCAGCTTGGCGTTCCGCGCGCGCATGTCGACCATCAACCCGCGATAGACGCGGCCCATCCTCACCATCACTGCGGTGGAAAAGAGATTGAGCACGATCTTCTGCGCGGTGCCTGCCTTCATGCGGGTTGAGCCGGCTATGACCTCGCTTCCCGTGTCGACCAGGATGCGATGGCGCGCGACGCCGAATAGCGGAGCGTCTGCGTTGTTGGCGACGGCGACCGTGACCGCGCCTGAAGCAGTGGCCGCGCGCAAGGCGCCGATCGTAAAAGGAGTCGTGCCGCTCGCTGCGATGCCGATGACGACATCATTGGCGCCGACCCTTACATCCGCCATGGTCCGCGCGCCGGCGGATTCGTTGTCCTCGGCTTCCTCAGCGCTCCGGGTCAGCGCATTCAGGCCTCCCGCCATGGCAAATACAACGCGGTCGGCCGGCCAATCGAAGGTTGGCGTCAGCTCGGCCCCGTCCTGCACGCCGATGCGCCCGGAGGTGCCGGCACCGACGTAGACGATCCGTCCGCCACGCTGCAACGCCGGCACGGCATCGTCCACCGCTTTGGCGATCGCGCCAAGCGAGCCACGAACCGCCGTGGCTGCCTCGAGCTGACCCTCATACATGGCCGCAATCATCTCGCTCGCGGACCAGGAATCGAGTTCGACGTAACGCGGGTCGATTTGCTCGGTGCGCATGACCCTTCCAGATTTATCGTAGCCACGGCCGGCGTTCGCTCCGCCAGCCCAGACACTAACCCTTCATGACCGCACGCCGGGCGAGATGCAAGGCGCCATCCACTGCATCGCCCTCGACCGGAACGAGCCGGCGCTGGACATCGGGCGCGAGCCACGGCTGCATCGAGGAAGCGAGCCCGCCCAGGAGCGCGATGCGGGAAGCGCCGGAATCGGACAGGCGGCGCACGAGTTCATCAACATGTTCCGCGGCTTCGCGTACGATCCGCCGTGCGACGGGATCGCCGGAGTCCGCATGCCGCATCACCAGGGGTGCGAAAGTCGCATAGTCGGTGGCCGTGGCCCGATCCATCCAGGCAACCGCCTCGAACGGATCGTTGTAGAAACGCAGCATCACCTCCCGCGTAAGGCTGGTGCCCAGGATACGCTCGTCGTAGGCAAGCAATGCTTGGCGAATTGCGTGCAGCCCGAGATCGGCCCCGCTGCCTTCGTCCGATATGGGAAAGCCATAGCCGCCGACCCGAACTTCGCGTCCCCCGACAACGGCAAAGCCAACGCTTCCCGTCCCAACGATGACGATTCCCCCGTCTCGCGCGCCATGCGCCCCGATGCAGGCGATCGTCGCGTCATGTGCATAAACGACCGAGCGAAACGGATGCGGCCGCAGCACGAGCTGTTCGAGCGCGCCTTTGCGGCCTACCCCGGCCAGGCCGACGCCGGCATGCACCGAGCTCAGCGCGCTGCCGTCAAGGCCGGCTTCCTCGAGCGCGACGCGACAGGCTTTTTCTACTTCGACCAGCGCACGATCGACTCCCAGCCGCAACGTGGCGGGGCCGGCAATGCCGCTGCCAAGAAAACGCCCGCCAGTGTCCTCGATGCGCGCACGGCAGCCGGTGCCGCCGCCATCGATCCCGGCGAACAGGAGACCGGGTGATGATGATGAAGTCATCCTGCGACCCGCCGGATGTCCGCACCGCACTGGACCAGCTTGCGGTCGAGGGACTCATAGCCGCGATCGAGGTGATAGATGCGATGGACCGTCGTCTCGCCTTCGGCGGCTAGCGCCGCAATGACCAGGCTCACGGATGCGCGCAGGTCAGTGGCCATCACTTCGGCGCCGTGCAGGCCCTCGACGCCACGCACCAGCGCCGTCGAGCCTTGCAGCGAAATGTTAGCGCCAAGCCGCCCGAGCTCGGGAACGTGCATGAACCGGCTCTCGTACACGGTTTCGCGCACGACCGATGCGCCCGATGCGATGGTCATGAGTGCCAAGAACTGCGCCTGCAGGTCGGTTGGAAATCCCGGGTAAGGCTCGGTCGTTATGTCGATGGCCTGCAACGGGCCGGAGCGAACGACCATCAGCCCGCGATCGGTCGGCCAGATCTGAACACCGACACTTTCAAGCGCCGCCCCGACCGAGCCGAGATGCTCTAGATGCGCACCGAGAATCTCAAGATGACCGCCGGTGATCGCAGCGGCAATGGCATAAGTTCCGGCCTCGATGCGGTCGGTGATCAGGTCGTGGCGCGCGTGTTGGAGAGCATCGACACCCTGCACCAGAATACGATGCGTCCCCGCGCCCTCGATGCGCGCTCCCATCGCGACCAGACAGAGCGCAAGGTCGCAGACTTCCGGATCGCGCGCTGCATTCAGAATTTCGGTTTCACCGTGTGCGAGCACTGCGGCCATCAACGCCGTTTCGGTGGCACCCACGGACGGTGAAGACAGTACGATACGGCCTCCGCGCAGCCGATCGCCTTTGGTCCGCGCCTGAATGTAACCGGACTCGATATCCACGTCGGCACTGAGCGCCTCGAGTGCCTTCAGATGCAGATCGATAGGGCGCGCGCCGATAGCGCAGCCTCCCGGCATGGACACGCGCGCCGACCCGAAACGGGCCAGTAGCGGCGCAAGGACGAGAATGCTGGCACGCATGCGGCGCACCATGTCGTACGGGGCCTGGGCATTGCGCGCGCCTGATGCGTCCAGCACGAGCACCCGTCCAGGTCCACGACTGCCGACCACGCCGAATTCCCGCATCAGGGCCAGCATGGTGTCGACGTCGGTTACCTCAGGAACGTTTGACAACTCCAGCTGCGCGGGACTTAGCAATGCGGCGGCAATCTGGGGCAGGGCGGCATTCTTGGCCCCGCGGACCTGGACCGAGCCCTCAATGCGTTTGCCGCCGCGAATGACCAGCCGGTCCATCTGCTTGCTCTTTCTTCACCCGCAGGTGATGACCTGTGTATTCGGCATTCTTTAATCTAGATTGGATTTGTTGCACGACCAACGCAGCCGGTCATGGC
>JBKPLN010000365.1:0-3985 GCA_046731635.1 Pseudomonadota bacterium
GTCTTTGCAGGTCGCTCAGTTTCCAGTTCTTTCCCTTGCGCAACTGCACGCCGAGCGCCGCATCGCCGATGGTGCCGCTGATATATACGCGGTCGCCAGGCTTGGCGCCGGCCCGCCGCACCATCGCGCCTTGGGGGACGCTGCCGATCATGGCGATCGAAATTGTGACCGGCCCGGGCGTGCGATCGGTGTCTCCGCCAAACAGCGGGCAGCCGAACAGCGCCGCATCAGCACGAAGCCCTTCCGCAAATCGCTCGAGCCATTCGTCCGCAGTTTCTGTGGGCAGCGCGAGGGAGAGCAGGAAGCCCAGCGGCCGCGCGCCTTTTGCGGCAAGGTCGGACAGGTTTACGCGCAGCGCCTTGCGTGCCACGTCATGTGCGGAATCGTCAGGAAAAAAATGCACGCCGCCGACAATGGCATCGGTCTTGAGCACCAGGTCGCATCCGGGGGGCGGGCTGAGAAAAGCGGCGTCATCTGAGAGCCCCAGCGCGCCGGGATGCGAGGCGAGCGGCTTGAAGAAACGCGCAATCAGGCGATCCTCGGCCGACATCTTGTCGCCCGCTGTCATCATTTCACCCGGTGGCGCGGTCGAATTCGCCGCTGCGCAAGCGTCGCGCGAGCTGGTCGAGCACAGCGTTGACCATTCCTGTCTCGTCCCGCTCGACGAAAGCAGCGGCAACGTCGGCATATTCGGCTACGACAACGCGTGCCGGAACATCGAGGCGGTGGATCAACTCATAGGTACCGGCCCGCAGAGCCGCGCGCAGAACCGCTTCGATGCGCTTAAGCGGCCAGCTTTTCGACAGCGCCTCATCGATCAGGGGATCGAGATCTCGCTGTTCGCGCACCACGCCCGATACGATGTCGCGAAAGAACGCCGCCTCAGCCGGAAGATATTGCGCGCCCTCGACCTCGCGGCCAATCCAGTGGCTCTCGAATTCGGCAAGGATTTCGTTGAGGCCGCTGCCGGCCAGATCCATCTGATAGAGCGCCTGCACGGCGGCAAGTCGGGCAGCGCCCCGCTTGTTCGCCTTGCGGGGATCCTTATTGTTGCGTGCGGGACCGGCGCTCATCACCGCCACACTAGCGTTTGCTTGAGTGCGACCATGGTCAACGCCGCACGGGCGGCAACGCCGCCTTTGTCGCCCTCCTCGGCCCGAGCTCGGGCATGTGCCTGCGCCTCATTGTCGACCGTGAGGATGCCATTGCCGACGGCAAGGCGCTCCTTCACCGCAAGATCCATCAACGCCCGCGCGGATTCGTTCGCGACGATATCGAAATGGTGAGTCTCGCCCCGGATGACGCAGCCAAGCGCAACCACCCCATCGTAGGGCGCACGGCGGCGCCGCGCGGCATCCATGGCAATCGCGATGGCGGCCGGGATTTCGAGCGTGCCTGGCACGGTTATGCGATCATAGTACGCCCCCGCATGATCGAGTGCACGCGTGGCGCCGCGCAGAAGCTCATCGGAAATCCGATCGTAGTAGCGCGCCTCCACGATCAGCATGCGCAGGCCGTCACGCTTTTTCGCGCCGCGCTGACTTGTGCCTTTGGCCATCGACCCAAATTCCTGTTTTTCAGCGCGGTGGTAGCAAGGGGTGCGGCAATGAACAAGGTGGTAGACCCACGCCGACCTGCTACCTCATCTCCGCGAGCCGCGCCGCGTAGCGGGCCATGGTGTCGACTTCGAGATTGACGTCATCGTCCTTGCGCAATTCACCAAGCGTTGTGACGCGCAATGTGTGCGGAATAATGAGCACCGAAAACATGTCGCCTTCTACAGCGTTGACGGTGAGGGAGACCCCGTCGATCGCAACCGATCCTTTGGCCGCGACAAAGCGCGCAAGCTCGGGTGGCGCACGCAGCACGAACCGGGCCATCTCCTCCATGTCTTCGCGGCCTGCCACCCTCGCAAGGCCGTCCACGTGACCCGCCACCAGATGCCCGCCGAGCCCATCGCCAAATTTAAGCGGGCGTTCGAGATTGACTTTGGTTCCCTCATGCCAGCGGCGAACGGTCGTGACCCGGAGCGTCTCGTCCGCGGCGTCGACCGCGAACCAGGTACGGCCCTTTTCTTCCCCTGCATCGACGACGGTCAAGCACACGCCCGAACACGCGATCGAGGCACCCTGAACGATCTCGGCGCGCGGATAGCCGCATGCAATCGTAATACGGTGCAGGTTGCCGCTTTGCGGCTTCAGCGAACGCACTTCGCCCAGATCGGTGACGATGCCGGTAAACATCAGAGGGATTTCCGTTGCGCGGCCATCATGACGCTCGCGCAAAGTACTCGACGGTGTCGGTAGCCAGTTTGTCTCGGCCCAGAGGTTTGAGCCGACCCGTCAGGGCATCGAGCCGCATACCCTCCAGCGGATCGATGCCATCGCTACCGATGGCTTTCTCTCCATGCAACAGCACCAACTCGTCCACAAGATCCGCTTCGACGAAACTTGCCGCAACCCTTGGTCCCCCTTCGACCATCAAACGCGTGATGCCATGCTCGGCGAGGACCTTGAGAACCTGTTGCAGATCGAGAAGGCCGCCATGGTCGTCGACGCGCAAAACCTTGCAGCCCTTCTGCTGAAGGATTTCCTCGGCGATCGCCGATGGCCTGCGCGAGGTAAAGACCCAGGTTGGCGTTTCGCGCACGGTCGCAACCACGGAAGTCGCAAGCGGCACGGTTAGCTGCTCATCGAGCACCACGCGCACCGGGGAGCGCTCGAACATGCCGGGCAATCGGCAGGTCAACTGCGGGTCGTCGGCCAGCACCGTGCCGATGCCCACCAGAATGGCGTCGGCAGCGGCGCGCATCTGGAATACGCGTTCGCGAGCGGCCTCCCCGGTAATCGGCGCCGGTTTGCGGCCGACAAGGCCCGCCTTCCCGTCGGCGGAGATCGCGAGCTTGAGAATGACGTGCGGCCGTCCAAAGCTGACACGCGCGATGTGACCGGCATGCGTCCGGCGTGCCTCATCCGCGCCGAGACCGACCTCGACGGCGACTCCTTTGGCGCGCAGGCGCTCGTGGCCTTGTCCGGACACCTCCGGGTTTGGATCTTCGAGTGCCGACACCACACGCGCGATGCCGGCACGAACGATGGCATCCGCGCAGGGCGGCGTTTTGCCCTCGTGCGAGCAAGGCTCGAGTGTCACGTACATCGTCGCGCCCTGCGCTGCTTTCCTGGCGCGGCGCAATGCCTCAACTTCCGCATGCGGGCGGCCGCCGGGTTGCGTCCAGCCGCGTGCGATGATCGTGCCGTCCTTCACGATAACCGCGCCAACCGCCGGATTGGGCCAGGTCGACCCGAGATTGCGGCGACCGAGTGCAAGCGCGAGCTGCATGAAACGCTCGTCCGAGGAAACGTCAGAGATCGGGGCCGCTTCTTGGCTCATTTGCGCGCGCTGGCGGCAGGCCGGCCGTCATCATCGCCAGACAATTCGTCGAGAGCAGCGCGGAAATCCTTCGCCTCGCGAAAGTTGCGATAGACCGAGGCAAAGCGCACGTAGGCGACGTCGTCGAGTTCGCGCAAATGCTCCATGACGATCTCGCCGATCGCTTCCGACGAAATTTCGCTCTCGCCCTGGCTCTCCAGCTCACGAACGGTTTTCGAGACCATTTGCTCGATACGCTCCGGCTCAACTGGGCGCTTGCGCAACGCGATCTGCACCGAGCGCATCAGCTTGTCGCGGTCGAAAGGCACCCGGCGGCCGTTGCGCTTGATTACGGTCAGCTCGCGCAGTTGCACCCGCTCGAAAGTTGTGAAACGGAAATTGCACGTCAGGCAGACGCGGCGGCGGCGAATGACCGCCGAATCCTCGGTCGGCCGCGAGTCCTTCACTTGCGTATCGAGACTTCCGCAACTCGGGCAACGCATGGCGAGCCTTTCACTGTCATTCCGGGGCGCCCGCAAAGCGGGCGAACCCGGAATCCAGATGCCGCGACGCTTCTGTCTGGATTCCCGGGCCGGCGCTACGCGCCGTGCCGGAA
>JBKPLN010000366.1:0-2367 GCA_046731635.1 Pseudomonadota bacterium
TCCTTGCGCAGCACCTTTTCGCCCAGAGGGAAGTCGTCCCCTTCCGGCATTTCGAGTCCTTCGAGGGCCTCGATCAGCTTCATCGTATCCTCGCGCCCGCGGAAGCCCGACTTCTGCATGCCGAGCTTGAGCGCGTTCATAGCCTCGAAGTTCGAGTGAACGAAGCTGTCTGGAGGGGGGCCTGAGGGATCGAGCTGTTTGAGGCGCGCCGAGGCATCTTCGATGAACTTCCTGTGCGCTGGTGTGTCGAGTGGACCATCGAGTATCGCCAGATAGCGGTTGATGCCGACAAAACCGTCGATCTTATTGCCGAGCGCCCGCAAGTTGGTCGACTCGACGATCCCGCCATCGCCTGCCCATTTGTACTTCCTGGTGAGGCCGAGATCGAAGGCTTGATTGCCGATGGCCACTCCGTCCCTGCCGAAGAATATGGCGAACAACCCATCGAAATTGCCGCGGATCTTCGAGAGGAACGGCGTCATGTCGGCCGTGCCGAGCGGAATTCCTGTTCCACCGACTATTATGCCGCCCTTTTTCTTGATCTGCTGGGCGTAGGCATCGCGGGCGGACTGGCCCCAAGCATAATCGGCATAGGCAATGTGCCACTTCTTGCCCAACTTGACGAGCGAAGGTGCGAACGCCACCGCCTGCGCCGGTGCGTAGTCGAATGGCCGAAAGGTGAAGCGGCTGCACTTCTTGGTGGTGATTGTGGTGTCGAGGCATGCCCCGATCATGTTGACCACCTTGTGTTCCTCGAATACCGGCATGCAGGCAAGGCATACGTTGGAGAGTAAGCCGCCCTGGTGGGCGTCGATCCTGTCCTCGACCAGGAGCTTCTCGATCTTGCGGCGTCCCACGTCGGGCTTTGATTCGTCGTCCGCGATAATCAGTTCGATGGGACGACCATTGACGCGTTGATGCGATCGACAGCCATTTGAACGCCGACCAGCGAGGTTTTTCCACCGGCGGCAACCGCGCCCGACAGCGGCTGAAGCGTGCCGATCTTCAGCGGCCTGGCCTGTCCGAAAGCTTCCAGCCATGGCGCCGGCACCAGCATGGTCGCGCCCAGCGCGCCGGCGCCATATCCGACCAGACGGCGGCGGGTGACCTTGCCACGATACCAGTGCTCGTCATTCTGCATGTCGTGGTCAGCCATCATGATCTTCTTGCTGACGGGTTCACGCGGCACTGCCTGCGCGAAATTTCTCGTTTTGATTGTCTCGGTTAGAGGCTCTGAAATCGAGTTGGACCCACGTCCAATTGCCCTCCTACGGCGTCCGAACCTTTACTGTCGCTAAAGCGAAGAAAACGACTTAAAAACCGCCATCTCTAGGGAGGATAATCATGCATCATTTCGCCATCGCTGTATGTGCCGGCATTGTGGCCAGTGTGGTTGTTGGAGGTACCGCACTCACGCCTACCCCTGCTGAGGCTGCAAAGACGCCTAGCCCTGAGGCCGCTGCCCTAAAGGAGGCGACCGCTACATGCAAGGCGGAGGCTAAGGAGAAGAAGATCAGTTGGCCCGCTAGCCGCAAATTCGTAAGCAATTGCGTCGCCAAGACTGTCAAACTCACGGAGGCCCAACTTCAGGAGATTGTCGTAAAACGGGCGATCGTTGCCTGCAAGGCAGAGGCGAAGGGCAAGAAGATCAGATGGCCCGCCAGCCGGAAATTCGTCAGCACGTGCCTCTCAAACGCTCTCAAGGATTATCAGCTTGACGTCGCCTTGTTGCGCAGAGAGCTCAATATAGCCGGTCTCCGAAAGTACACACCCCAGGAAACTGGATGTATGCAAAACGTCTATTGCGAGGACTGAAACCGTCCTAGTTTGCTGGGCGTGGCGCTGGCTGCTGCATGTCAGGCTTTGAGTCAAAAGCAGACACGCGCCATGCTAAACAAATGTCCGCTAAGTGCCAATTGCGGACGTTGCAACTCCGGATTTCAATGGCGTATCCGCCCACTGCGAACATTCCGACTTGCGTTGCCGGGTACCACAAAAGACAGCTTTAATTAGGAGGGTTTTGCCGTCGCTTTCCCACGACTGGAAGGGAGAAGTTTCGTTATGGGATTCAATCGATGGCAACTATTCACGACACTGGCCGTCGTCGCTGGCATCATCGGTATTGTTTCACTCGCCTTGATCCATTTTATTCCCGCACCGCCGTCCAAGGTTGTTATGGCCACGGCTTTTAAAGGCGCGTCCTTCGACCATTACGGCCGGCAATATCGAGAAATATTCGCGCGCAACAACGTCGACCTCGAATTGCGCGAGACTGCCGGAGCGGTGGAAAACCTCAAACTTCTGCAGGACCCGAAGTCGGGCGTTCAAATAGGCTTTGTGACCGGTGGCGTCTCCGACGCCGAACAC
>JBKPLN010000367.1:0-1373 GCA_046731635.1 Pseudomonadota bacterium
GACCCGCATCATCTCGTCGCCGCATTTTGATATGGCGCCGGTGTAGTCGCTCTCACCTGATTGATACTTGCAAGGTGTCAGGCCCAAGACCGCCCCGACCGATCTGGAGTTGCGGAAGCGCGCCGGCACATCGACGGTGGCGCGATATGTCAACGCCACCACCGGACCGACACCGGGGATCGTTATCAGCCGCCGGCACACCTCATCGTCCCGGGCGATCGCCAGCAATCGGCGGTGCAGAACTGCAATCTGCTCGCGCAGCACCCGCCGGACAACGAGCAACGGCTCGACCAGCGTGGCCAGATCGGGAAGATTCTCGACCAGCTCCTTGATGCGCACCTCGAACTTGACTGCTCCAACTGTGCCCACCTTGAGCCCGAAGTTGCGCAAGGTGCCGCGCAGGTCATTCTCAATAGCGATGGCTTTCGACTGCAGCAGCTTGCGATGGGTCAGCAGCATCCGCAGTTTCTGGCTGCGTAACGTCTTCACATGCACCGGGCGATAAAGTCCCGCCCGCATCATCTGCGCGATACCGCGGGCGTCATTGCGGTCGGTCTTGTTGATCTGCGCCTGCAAAATAGCCCGCATGTGCCGTGTCTCGACACAGATGACCGGCAAGTTTGCTTCACCCAGCGCGCTGTAAAGCCACTGCGACAGTGGTCCGGCTTCCAGTCCAATGCGCTTGAAGTGGTAGGCAGTGTTTTTCAGTACCGCCAGCAGAGCGTCCGGTTCGCTCGCCACCTTTGGAAGCAATTCCAACGCTGACCCGGATGGCCGTTATCGTCAATCCTTCCAATCCCTCCCACCCCATCGTTCTTGAGATCATGCAGCGGACTGCCGCTGCGTTGGGGGTCGAACTTGTGCCCGTAGAAGTGAAAGTGCGCGACGACATCGCTGCTGCGATTGCCGGGGTGGCGGCCCGGCCAGCTTCGGCGCTCGTAGCGATCGAGGACCCACTGGTTATTTCCAATGCCGGACAAATCGCAGGCTTCGCGTTGCAAAACAGACTACCGCTGATTGGGTTCAAGCCTCAGGCGGAAGCGAGCGCACTGATGGAGTATGGACCGGGTGTTCTGGACCTATTTTATCGCTCGGCGACCTTAGTGGACAAGATTCTGAAGGGCACTCCGCCGACGAATTTGCCCATCGAGCGCGCCGTGAAATTCGAACTCATAGTGAACCTGAAAACCGCCAAGGCACTTGGCGTCACCGTTCCGCTGACTCTAATCGCCAGCGCCGACGAAGTGATCGAGTAGTTATCGGTCGATCTCCGCTTATGGCCCTTAGCACACATCCGTTTGCACGGCGGTAAATGTCTGACCTTGATGCCCTGAATGCGAATAAGGTGCCAGTCATAGCGGGGAAAGCTACAG
>JBKPLN010000368.1:0-3048 GCA_046731635.1 Pseudomonadota bacterium
TAAATAAAAAAGAGTTTTCCTTGTGCTCGATGAAACTCATCAAACGGTTCGCGACGCGGCGATCGCTAATTGAAGTCACAGCTCAACAAAAACGTGCGTACCTAGGTCACTGTGGCAGGAGTTCGGCCGGAAAATTCTTCATCCCGCTGGGGACAGCTATTCCGACGCCGCTGGCGGGTGCCGCCCAGTAAAAATGGTTTTTGGTAACGACTGTCTTGACCCCGGCGGCAACGATGTCGATGACGACACCGGTTAGCAAAGCTGCGACGACCACAATGTACAGCGTCTGGCGCATGGCAGCCCTTCCTTTCCTCAGCTTCACACCCTAGGGCCTATTGCGTAAATGCGATGTGATGATCGTCACAAAATTCACTTTTGGTCGATCCATACACAAATTGTTCTGCGAACTCCTGGCGTTCCGCGCTCGTCGACATTGAGGACGTCGCCCTGAATTCTCATCTCTTGGCTTGAGGAGCAACCATGGCGCGTGTTGATTTCACAAGCCAGGACTATATGCGCGATCCGGCCAAAGGGCTGGCGAAGATCCGGGCGGCCGGCCCCGTCGTGGAAGTGAACTTCCCGATCGTTGGAAGGACCTGGATCACTACAACCGGCGATCTGGCCGGGCGTGTCCTGAAGGACAGCGAGACATTCAGGATGCGCAAGAAAGGCAAAGTCGCCGGTCTGCGCTGGTGGATGCCAGGCTGGCTACGCGCACTCGCCGTCAGCATGCTGACCATGGACGAGCCGGACCATACGCGTCTGCGCAATATCGTCGACGAAGCCTTTCGTCGCCGCGCCATTCTCGAAATGGAGCCGAAAATTTTCGCAATTGCCGACGAGCTTGCGGCCGAGCTGTTCGCAGATGGAAGTCCAGCCGATCTGGTTGAGCGGTATGCGCGGAAGCTGCCGCTGACGGTCATCTGCGAGTTGCTGGGTCTGCCACGTGCCGACAGGCCCCGGTTCATCGCCTGGGCGAACAGCCTCACCCGCCTCACTGGCATGGTCAGCTTCCTCCGCCTGATTGCCGGCATTGGGCCTATGAAGCGCTACCTGGAGGGACGTTTGCAGGCCGCTCGCGAAACTGGCGGAGAAGGTCTGATCGCGGAATTGATCCGCGTCGAGAAGGAAGGCGGACGCATCAGCAGTGAGGAGATGGTGGCGATGGTCTTTCTGCTGCTCGGTGCCGGATCAGAAACCACGACACATTTGATCAGCGGATCGGTCTACGAGCTCACCAGAGCTCCCGCCTTGCGCGATTGGCTCGAGGAGGATTGGAGCCGCGCCAATCTGGCAATTGAGGAATTCTTGCGCTTCGTGTCACCCGTCCAGTTCACCAAGCCTCGTTTCGTCGGGAAAGATATCGAGCTAGGCGGGGTTCGGCTGAAGAAGGGCGAAAAAATCATGGCCATGTTGGCGGCAGCCAACATGGATCCTGATGCAAACCCGCGTCCTGAGAAGCTTGATCTCGAGAGGAGACCCAACCGCCACCTGTCGTTCGGCACGGGGATCCATTTCTGTCTAGGCCACCAGCTCGCTCGTATAGAGGGTAAGTGCGCGCTGGAAGCCCTCTTCAAACGCTGGCCGCAACTCGCGCTGGCCGTGCCGCCGGAATCCATTCGCTGGCGGCAGCGGCCTGGCCTCAGGGCGATCGAAAAGCTCCCTGTGGCGATTCACCAGTAGGATGTGCCATTCACTCGATCAGTGGTGGAGCAACACAACTGCTCTTGAAGATGGTTACGGTTGATAGTTTGCAGTCGATTGCTCCGATTTGAATTTTTCGATGGCGGCGTAGAGATTGGGCGGCCTGTTGTGCGTACCGCGTACAGCCTCGACATGTCCGCAATCACCAAAGCGGCAACCATCGTAGAGACCAGCCTGCCTGATCAAATCGCCAACATGGTACATGTAGGCGGGCGCCTTATTCCAACCGGTCTGATTATCGCAAGCGGCGCCGATGTAATGGTTGGAGCCGGGAACGTGACCACCGCGCGAATAGCATTTGTTGATGCGCGGGTCGACCTTGTAGCCGCGTTCCTTCAGCAAGGCATAGAACCTCAGGAACTTGCTGGCGTAGGCCGGGTGCACCGTAATGTTGAAGCCATAGGCGGTTTGTACCGTCACCATCATGCTGTTGCCATTGGCATCGACGGCGTGATGCGCGGTACGCCCGCGCAAGCTCGGTGTCTTGCTCGATGTGCGCGCGATCGCGTTAAAAGTCGTGCAGCGGCCATCATTGTCACAAATTGGCGAAACATTATTTGATTGATGACGCTGTCCAGCTTGTGCCGGAAACGCGATGAGCACACTGAGGGCAGCAAGTGCCGCGACCTTCATGCTCTACTCCTAGGTGGACCACCGCTGCGACGCGGTCTTCTGCATATTCTAATGAGTCGCCCGTCGATGCGCGGTATTCGGGTCGTATTCCCAAATTTACGGTAAGGAAGAAACCTTAATGCGGAGGCGGGACACGTATGTTTTCCGCAAATGCGGACATTTCGTGGCGCAAATCTATATCACCTTACCCGCAGAGGCAGCGGCGACGATCTGCTCGACATGAAGCAACAGCTTGTTGTGGCTCACCAAGAGAGGAACGGCATACGGAAGAGGCGCAGTCAGTCGCGTCGTGCGTCGGTCGTGATCGCGTTTAGATCGACTTGTCGATTGCAAAACCTATCGCGCGGATGATGCCGTATGCAGCCAATGAAACCAATACAATGCCGGTCAGGCCGACGGCGATTCCGCCCGCGAGAATCGGAATGTCAGCTGGAATCAAATCCCCCAGCTTGAGGCCGAGCGCATCCTTTACCATCAACAAAAGGCCCGCCGCGAGGATGATCGCTGCAACAAGCAGTCCGAGCCGATGAAAGTTTCTGCTTACCTCGGAATTCCGCCAGCGAGCGAACACTTGGTTGTCGTCATTGTTGCTCATGGGAATCAATTTTCCTTATTGCTCTCGCCTCTCATTCCTTGGGCACGCAAGGTAGCATTATATTGATTTCGTTGAGGCTCGTTAAGAGAGACTCTTGTCCTGCTAATCGTCTGCCC
>JBKPLN010000369.1:0-2367 GCA_046731635.1 Pseudomonadota bacterium
GGATCTGCCAGCGACTCGCGCCGTCGATCAACGCGCATTCCTCCAGCTCAAAGGGAATCGTCTTGAAATAACCCATCAGTAGCCACGTCGAGAAGGGGATCAGGATTGTCGGATAAGTCATGATCAGCGCGAACGGCGTGTCGAACAGTCCGTATTGGAACACGACCGAGGATAGCGGAATGAACAGAATCGACGGCGGCACCAGATAGGCGAGAAAAATCGCGCCTCCGACCCACTGCGCGCCCTGGTAGCGCAGGCGGACGATCGCGTAGGCGGCAAGCACGCTGGACACGATGGACAAAATGGTCGCGCCAACTGCGACGAACATCGTGTTCCAAAGCCACAACGGATAATGAGTTTCAAACAGCAGCTTTTGGAAATGCTTGAGCGTTGGCGTCCAGGTCCAGAATGGATTGAAGCGTTCAAGGTCGAGCAATTGTTCGTCGGGTTTGATGGCGGTGAGCGCCATCCAGTAGAAGGGGAACAGCAGCACCAAAAGGATGATCGAAAGCGGCAGGTAAAGCGTGACCAGCCGTCGGGGCAATGTCTGCAGATAGCTCATGCCTTCGGTATGATCGGCAACGGCCGAGCTGCCGTGGAGCACGGTCCTTGGATCGGCAACCTTCGGTGCAATCGCGTCAGTCATTGCTTTCGCCTTGTTGCCATTTGCGCCGCTGCAATCCGAACCAGGAAATCAGGATTGCAGCCAGCAGGAATGGGATCATTGCGGTGGCGATGGCCGAACCTTCGCCGAGATAGCCGCCGCCGATGGCGCGCTGATAGCTGAGCGTGGCCATGAGGTGCGTGGCATTGGCGGGACCGCCGCGCGTCAGCACCCAGATGAGCTGGAAGTCGGTGAAGGTGAACAGCACCGAGAATGTCATCACGACGGCGATGATAGGCGTGAGCAGCGGGTAAGTGATGTGGCGAAAGATCTGCCATCGGCTCGCGCCGTCGATCGTCGCCGCCTCGTAGAGAGACGGCGACACCGTTTGCAGACCGGCAAGCAGCGTAATGGCGACGAAAGGCACGCCGCGCCAGATGTTCGCGAAGATCACCGACCAGCGCGCGTTCCAGGTATCGCCGAGGAAGTCGATATTGGTTGCGATCAGTCCAAGCTTTCGCAGCGACCAGGACACAATCGAGAACTGGCTGTCAAAAATCCACCAGAAGGCGATGGCTGACAGCACGGTCGGCACGATGAACGGGATCAGCACGACCGCGCGGACAATCGCCTTGAACGGCATGTGCTGGTTGAGGAGAAGGGCAAGGTATAGACCGATGGCGAATTTGAACACGCTCGCGACGCTTGTGTAGAGCAGTGTGTTGAAGACCGAAAGCCAGAACACCGAATCGTCCCACAGCCACACATAGTTCTCAATGCCCACGAAATTTCCACTGCGGCCGATGCGGGCATCGGTGAATGAGAGCCATATGCCGAGGCCGAGCGGGTAGGCGAGAAAGAGCAGCAGGAATGCCGCGGCCGGCAGCATGAACCAGATGCCGAGCCAGTCACGGTTGACCTTGAGCCGACCCCAGGTGGTGGGCTCGCGCAGCAGGGGTTTCAAGGCGACGTCAGTCATCGGTGATCTTTCAGGGCGTCATGCCTGCCTTTGTGACAGGCATGACGCGTATTTCCTTGCAACAGGCGGTGTAAGAAGGCTCCATGGCCGGGACGACCCCATGAATCTTTCGTCTCAGCGATAGAGCCGCATCGCCTGCCGCTCGGCGATCTTGATTGCACCCTTGGTGTCCTCGCGGCCGGTGCAGACATTGGCGAACATGTCCACGACGATGAAATCGGCCAGCGCCGCCGCCGCCTTTTCGCCGACCGAGCCAAGGCCGCCGGCGGTAAGCGTGCGTTTCGCCGCTTCGCGGAAGATCGTGTTTTTGGGATCGACCGTCCACACCGGATTGGTATCGTAGGCGTTGAGCGGATGCGTCAGATAGCCGACCGACGCCTCCAGCCACTTATTGTACTGATCCGCCTCGAGCAGATAGGCGATCAGCGCCTTACAGGCCTGCGGATACTTCGTGTAGGTCATCGCCAGCGTTGGGAAGCACACATGGAACTCGGTCGGCTTGCCGACCGGCCCAACCGGCCACAGCGCATGGTTCATGTCCTCTGCGATCTCCTTCTTGGTGGCATCGCGCTTGGCCGCGGCGTAAATAGAGATGCCGTTATTGGTCCAGGAAATCTCGCCTGCGAGGAACGCCTTGTTGTTGAACGCATCGTTCCATGCCGCCGTGCCCGGGATCATGTTTTCGTAGAGCTGCTTGGCATAGTTAAGCGCCTTCTCGGTCTCCGGCGAATTGAGGATCACCTTGTCGTCCTTGTCGACTACGTTGCCGCCATGCGCCCACAGG
>JBKPLN010000370.1:0-6154 GCA_046731635.1 Pseudomonadota bacterium
GGTTATCGCCGGCCGGCGACCAGTAAGCGCCGTCATCGGCGATTTGCCCATGGAGCCCGATCAAATCAATGCTGCCGTCCGAACAATGGCGGCAACCGGCGTCGACTATGTCAAGGTGGGTCTTTTCCCCGGTCCCGGACGCGGGGAATGTATTCGGGCACTCGCTGCAGTTGCGCAGCGAACCAAACTTGTCGGCGTGATGTTCATCGATTGCGAACCGGACAACGAGTTGATCGGTCTCATGGCCGAGTCGGGATTTGCCGGCGCCATGATGGATACGGCCCACAAGAATGGCGCTCGGTTGCTCGATCATGCCGATCCAGCCGCCATCGGGGATTTTGTCCGAGGCTGCCGCTCTCATGGGCTGTTCACTGGACTTGCAGGATCGCTGGAAGCAGCAGACGTTCCACGCTTGTTGCTGCTCGCTCCTGACTATCTTGGATTCAGAGGTGCACTGTGTGCCCGCCACGACCGGCAGGCTGGATTAGATCCAACTGCGCTGAGCCTGATACGCGGTCTGATCCCTCACGACTCACGCGGTCATGAAAGTGAGCGCTTCAGGCAGGAGAGGACGGATTATTGGCTGCTTGCGGCGAGGAGCTATTCTGAAATCGGCAAAGATGGCACGCCGATGGATCGCGTTTTGGTCCACGATTTTGAAATTCCCGCGCGGATTGGCGTGTATGAAAACGAACGCGAAATTCCGCAGCGCGTACGATTCAACGTAGACGCCGATGTTATTCGCGCGGCGCAGCCGGCGCAGGATCTGCGTGACGTGCTCTCTTATGACGTTATCGCCGACGGCATTCGTCTGATTGTGGCTGAAGGTCATATTCCGCTAATCGAAACGCTGGCCGAGCGCATCGCCAGTTTCGTGCTCGAATACCCTCAGGTCCAGGGCGTCACTGTCAAAGTCGAGAAGGTCCAAACCGGCTCTGGCCGGGTGGGCGTCGAAATCAGGCGGCAGCGTGCCGCAACCGTCGCCAAGGTCTATCATCTATTTCCGTCGGTCTCGGGCAAAAGGGGACCCGCCGACTAGATGCGTGACAAGTGCGTCACCGTAGTCAAGCTCGGCGGCAGCTTTGCCGGCTCGCGATATCTCCCTGGCTGGGTCGAAGTCCTGGCCAACTCCCGGGGCCGCACTGTCGTCGTACCGGGCGGCGGCCCCTTTGCTGAGGCCGTTCGACACGCACAGCCAAAATTAGGCTTCAACGATGCGGTCGCTCATCACCTCGCTTTGCTCGCGATGGAACAGTTCGGGCAAGCGTTGGCAAGCCGCAGCTCAAAGTTCGTTGTCGTCAATTCGGCGGCCGCGATCCGCCGTGTTCTTCGTGCCGGCGATGTGCCGATATGGTCGCCTACGAGGATGGTGCTGCGCAGGCCGGAAATCCTTCCGAGCTGGGATATCACCTCGGACAGCCTGGCGGCCTGGCTCGCCGGTCATATCGGTGCGGGGCAGATTGTCCTGGTCAAGCACGGCGGGCCGTTTGAGGATCCGGTGCGGGCGGTCGATTTGGCAGAGCGCGGCATAGTAGACCGAGCGTTTCCACGCTTTTTGGCTGTCAGCGGGGCGCTGGGCTCGATCGTAGCTGCCAGCAATTATGCGTCAGCAGCAAGGGTCATTCGCAATCGCGGCACGCTGGGTACGCCCATCGACTTGCATCAGCCGGGTGCGAAGCGCTTACTTCCGCAATCATGGCCAAGATCAAAAAGCCACGCTGGGGATGGGCGCTGACGGGCTCGGGACACTTCTTTAAAGAGTGTCTAGGCATTGTGCGCGAGCTTGAAGATGTCGATCTCTTCGTCAGTCGTGCGGCCGCCGAGGTCATTCGCATGTATCGGCAGGATTTTGATCTCCCGAAATCGATGCGCATCTATCGCGACACCACGGCTAGTGCAGCGCCGGTAGGTGCTTTTTATTACGGCACATATCACACACTCGTTCTGGCACCGGCAACTTCAAACACGGTTGCCAAGTGCGTGTATGGAATCTCGGATACCCTGGCGACGAACGTGTTTGCGCAGGCTGGCAAGTGCAGAGTGTTTTCTATCGTCTTTGCCTGCGATACTGCGCCCGAACTCGAGACGGAGGCGCCGAAGGGCATGGTGAAGGTCTACCCACGCCAAATCGACCTCGACAACACCGCCCGGCTGAAATCGTTTAAAGACGTCGCAGTCGTAGAAACGCTGGCAGAACTTGGCACGCAGCTTTCCCGGCGAAAGCGCGAACTCACATGACCGAACATATCGCCTTCCTCACCGGCCATCTTGCCCAATCGCGGCTGGAGAAGGTCTTGGTCAGCATGGACAATCCGGGGTTCGCCTGGTCGGTGATCAACGTCGGGGTTAAGGTTGCTTCACTGATGACGGGAGCGATCATCGAACGCCGCCTGCCACGCCCACTGCAGGCAAGTCGCGTGTTGGTGCCTGGGCGCTGCCGTGCCGACCTCGATCACCTGAGTGCTGAATTCGGCATTCCTTTCGAGCGCGGCCCTGATGAGCTTAAAGACCTGCCCGCCTATTTTGGAAAGGGCGGACGGGACCTCGACTTGTCCCGCTACGACATCCGTATATTCGCCGAGATCGTTGATGCGGCGACACTCGACGTCGACACCATGCTAAGCCGGGCGCGCAAGATGCGCGCCGCCGGTGCCAATGTGATCGATCTCGGCTGTCTACCAGATACTCCGTTTCCGCATCTAAAGGATGCGGTGCGCGCCCTGCGCGCGGAGAATTTTGCGGTCAGCGTCGATTCGGCCGAAAGCGAAGAACTTCGGGCGGGCGGATTGGCAGGCGCTCAGTTCCTGCTCAGTCTCAACGAGGGCACGCTCGATATCGCCGTGGAAACAGGGACCACGCCGGTGCTGGTACCGGCGCGTCACGGAGACCTCAATTCGCTCTTGCGAGCGGCAGAGGCCGCTGCTAAGCGCGACATCAAGGCAATCCTCGATCCAATACTCGACCCCATCCATTTCGGCTTCATGGCCTCGCTTGCGCGCTATGCGGAACTGAGGCGACGGCTGCCCGAGGCGGAAATTCTCATGGGCACCGGCAATCTCACCGAATTGACGGATGCAGACAGTGGCGGCGTTACTGCGGCGCTGCTTGGGATCTGTTCCGAGCTCGCTATCCGCAACGTGCTCGTGGTGCAGGTAAGCCCGCACACGCGCCGCACGCTGCAAGAACATGATGCCGCGCGCCGTATCATGCTTGCCGCGCGCGAGGACGATAGTTTGCCGCAGGGCTACGGTCATGCATTGCTGCAGCTGCACGACCGCAAGCCTTTTCCCAACAGTGCGCAGGAGATCGCCGATTTGGCTGCCCAGGTTAAGGACGGAAACTTCCGCATCGAGACGGCCGAAGACGGAATTCACGTTTACGCACGGGGCATGCACCACGTCGGTGAAGATGCGTTTTCATTGTTTCCGATGCTCGGTGTTGAGAACGACGGGCCGCATGCGTTCTACCTGGGCGCCGAGCTGTCCAAGGCTGAGATCGCTTGGCGTTTGGGCAAGCGATATATTCAGGATGAACCGCTCGATTGGGGCTGTGCTGTCGAACGCATTACCGAAGATCTGACCCGCCTACGCGCAGCCGGCCATACGCTCCGCGCGGATGGTTCGAGAAAAGGCGATGCGGATGATTTTTAATGCAAGGACCTTTTTGCGATGCCGCTGATTCGAGAGAGCATTGTGATCACCGCCAATCGTGAAGGCCGCGTTCACATTGCGCCGATCGGACTGATTGCAGAGGACGGCGACTGGATCATTGCCCCGTTTCGCCCCTCGACTACTCTCGACAATCTTATCTCAGTGCCATTCGCTACCGCCAACCATACCGATGATGTGCGCACATTCGCGGGCTGTCTCACTGGCCAACACCTTTGGCCTACGGTGCCGTCCGAGGAGGTGCCGGTGCCACGCCTTGCGAATGCGCTGTCGCATGCCGAGCTTGCGGTCATTGACGTCAAAGACGATCCGCAGCGGCCCCGATTGCGCTCTCGGGTTGTACGTTTCGTTTCCCACATGCCATTTCAAGGCTTCAATCGCGCCCAGGCGGCAGTGCTCGAAGCCGCGATCCTGGTAAGCCGCCTTCACCTGCTGCCACGTGAAAAAATCGAACGCGATTTGGCCTATCTCCACACTGCCGTCGAAAAGACTGCTGGGCCGCGCGAGATCGAGGCATGGACCTGGCTGGCGAACAAGGTCACCGCGCATTTTGCCAGCCTGGCTCCTCCACAGGTCGCAGGGGCTAACGACCAGGCGCGGTGAACCTCGCCCGCTCTACTTCGCGACTGGACCCGGTTGGATCAGATGGTTGTTCTCATCGAGCAGCGGGACGCCATAGCTCAACAGGATCGCAGTGATTTCAGCCTGCTTGTCTCGAATGAGTTGATTGAGCTGGCGCTTCCAATTCTGGTCGGAGTAGCGCACACCCATGCCGATGCGATACGTCATGCGCGACCCGTTAGTCTCTTTCAGCAGCGGCACGATCGTAAGCGGCTCCTTGGGCTGCTTCGCATAATAGCCCGCCAATGGACCCCACAGCACTCCGGCATCGATGGTCCCATCAACGATGTCATTGACCATTGCAACTGCGGACGAATCAAACCGCGTATCGACGACGAGCGGATAAGACTTGGCTTTCTCCATGAGACCGTCGAGTACCAGATTGGTTGCGGGCGGAGTGCCGGCGACCACGCCAATTCGCTTATCCTTGAGCCGTGGATCCGTGAGGGCGTCTGCCCCATCCAGCCCGCGACCCGGCCTGAAAACCAACGAATACGCGGTGTGGTAATAAGGATTTGTAACCTGAACGATGTCATCGCCTTGGGGCACGCCCATGATGATGTCGCACTTGTAGAGTGCCAGTGTTTGTCTCACAAAACCTGGCGCGTTTGGGAACCAGGTGAAAGATATGCCCTTGCCCAGTTCTTTCGCGAATAATTCGGCAATTCTGTTTTCAAAACCGGCGCCATTCGTGTCCGAGTAGGGCAGGTTGTGTGGATCTGCACATACTCGGAACACTTTAGGATCAACCAGCTCGAATGGACCCTGAGATTGCGAGGCCGCTGGTGCATCTGCCGGCGGGGCCATTTGTGCGAACGCTACGGAGCTCGCGAACAGAGCCGGACCTGCGCAAATTACGAGACGAATCCAAAGCTTCATGCCACTCAACTCATGATCATCTGCTTGAATGCCCTGTCGAATTGCGCTCAGCGCGCAGGACCCAAGCATTTAATTTCGGCCTCTTCTGCCGCTTTCGGCTTCTCAGCACGCTTCGCGGGGCGCCCACGCGGGACGGCATCGTTGGCGCGCGCACGCAAGTAGATAAAGATGTCGTCGATGTAACACATTACATTTGGATTGGTCCCAAATGCGGGCATCACTTTCTCAGCCGCCGTGTTAACGTTTTTAACCCCGCTCGCTATTGCCCCGACGAAATCGCCATAGCTGATCGATTTTAGTACGTCCTTGAGCCCAGGCGCATAGGTCGAGCCTTCTCCGTCAGGCCCGTGGCAGACGTGGCAATCCGAATGATAACGGCGGAAACCGGAGTAGGTGTACCAGTCCACCGTGCCATCACTGTCAATTTTGAAAGTCGGGGTATCGTTCTTGTCAAAATACTTGCCGCTATCCTCTCTCACCACTTTCGGATCGCCAGAGCCGTCTGCGACCGCGCGAACAACGCCGATGCCAAGCGCCACCGCGACGAATAGCGCAAGGGCAAAATTAAGTGGTTTCACGGAGTTTCCTCTGTGATTTGGCATCGGCCGATGGCTTGCGGTTTTTTACAATCGAACCCGGGGCGCTGCCAAAGACGACGCCCCGGGTCCGCTGTGCTTATCCTGCGTGCCGGACTTTAACTGCCAGGCAGCGCAAATACGGTGAGCTGGCCACCGAGAGAAGTGTAATCGCGCAAGCCAGCGTAGCCGCCGACGGCACCGAGGCCGGCCTGCGGGTCGGTTAGGCCCGCAGCGAGCCCAATGCCCGCCCAGCCGCCGACGCCCGACAGAACAGCAACGTATTGCTTGCCGCCGTGCTCGTAGGTCGTCACGTTGCCAATGATGCCGGACGGGGTCTTGAATTTATAAAGTTCCTTGCCCGTCTTGGCATCCACCGCTTTCAGATAACCTTCCAACGTGCCGTAGAAC
>JBKPLN010000371.1:0-2819 GCA_046731635.1 Pseudomonadota bacterium
CATTTGAGGCCCACACATTTCAGACCGCAGACGCGCAGCGCATATTTGAGAACGCTTGCGCCATAGTGTGCAAGGATCAGATCGAGGCGACGCCATATCTCGTCTTCGTCGTCTTCACAGCAAACGGCGATAACCGGACCGAGATCGCAAACTGCAAAGCCAGTCTTTGCCGAGAACAACAGCGACAGCGAGTTGCAGTGATAAAATACTTTTGCCGATACTGCCTTCGCCACTCAACAACGTGACGTTTTTTGCTGGTATGCGATCTCCGACGATCCATTGACGTTCTGGAACGGGTTGATCTTGCCACTCGGCAATTTTGATAAATGCCAGACGTTCGCTTTGATTACCGTAGTCGAACCCGGAACTGGTCTGTTGCTCAGGCTTGAACGGAAGGACCTTATTGATCCTCTCTCGCCTCTCGCGGTCAGCGCGATACTCGATAGCTTCTTGCTTGATCAGCTCGTCACTGCCGTCGTCTTTCATGTCGCGCCCCCAAAGGCCTCGGCCATGATCTCTTGAAGTACGTCCTGGCCCATGACCTCGACGAGGCCGTAGGCAACGGCGGCGTCCTGGAGGCCGTCCACGGCGTCGCGCAGCCCCATTTCGCCCTCGGCGACCAAGATCGCCCGCGCCTCGCAACGCAGTATCCACACGCTGAACGGAGGGACCGGGTTGGACAATTGCGGAAATTGTCCTTTAGGTCCGGAGAGGTCCTTTAGGACGGTTGGACAGGCGAAGTGTTTATGCTGCCCCGAAATGGCAGTGTCGGCCGGAATTGCATTTTTCTTCGGTCAGCTTGGCAAGCTGCTGTTCGCGCCGGGTTCGCATTTTTCGCTGACCTCGCTCGCCTGTGCGCTGCTCATTGCCACGGCGTTCTTTGTCTGGCACCGCGTCTGCCGCCGCCGCCGCGTGCGCGCACGAACAATCCTGCGCGCGCTCTTTCCCAAACGCATCCTGCACAGCCGCTCGAACGAGGCCGATATAGGCTATCTGTTTTTCAACGTGTTCGTTTTCGGAGTGATGTTCGGCTGGGCGGTGCTGTCCTATCAGTTCATCTCGAACGGCATCATCGCGGGATTGGTTGCCCTCTTCGGCCCGGTTTCGCCGTCGACTTTGCCGGTTTACGTGACCAGCTCCGTCATCACGGTCATGCTGTTTCTCGCCTATGAGCTGGGCTACTGGTTCAATCACTGGCTCAGTCACAAGGTGCCGCTGCTGTGGGAATTCCACAAAGTGCCATCACAACGCGGAAGTGCTGACGCCGCTCACGAATTTCCGCGTGCACCCGGTCTACACCTGGGTCTTCACCAACATCCTCGCCTTCTCGGCGGCTGTCGCCAACGGCTTCGGCAACTACATGTTCGGGGACACCGCGTACCAATATGCGCTCTCCGACACCAACATCATCCTGGTTCTCTTCATTCACGCGTACGTGCACCTGCAGCATTCGCACATGTGGATCGCCTTCCGCGGCGTGCTCGGGCGCATCTTCGTCAGTCCGGCGCACCATCAGGTCCATCATTCGTCCAACCCGAAGCACTTCAACAAGAACTTCGGCTCCTGCCTTGCGCTGTGGGACTGGATGTTCGGCACGCTCTACGTGCCCGAGAAGGAACGCGAGCCCCTCACCTTCGGGTTCCCGGATCAGCCGAATGCCCACACCGTGAAGGGCGAACTGGTCGATCCGTTCGGGAATGCCGCGGGCCACCTGAAGCCGTTCTGGCAGAAGCGCCCTGCGGACATCCCCGGCGTGCCGGTTGCGGAGCGCAAGCAGGCCTAGTTAATTGCGCCGGTGCGCAAGCGTACCGTCACCGTCAGCGACAAGATGCAGAAGGGCTACCGCTACGCCTTGAGCGCACCGGCGGGGCGTCGCTTTGACCCGGAATTCAAGCCGCAATTGACTCCTGCCCAAATGCTCAGGCTCGGCGTGTTCGGCGGCAAGTACATGACCGACTGCCGGCGCGAATTTCCCAGGAGCTGGTTTGCCGGCGCGAAGTTGTCGCCGCGTGGCCGCGATGCGGCCTGCAATTTTTTCGGCGTGGATGCGAGCCAGCCGTTGTCGGAATGGAAACGCAAAGGCTGGATTCATCCGGACGATCCGCGCGGCTGGTTCCAGTGGTATTGCCGCTATTACATGGGTCGCCGCCTGCCCGACGAGGACCGCAGGCAGATCAGGCGCTGGAAGGCGATCCGCCGCCATGTGCGGCAGGTGCAGAAATATTGCGAGCCCGGCGACCTGCTCTGCCGTCGCCGCCAGCGGCAGGCGCTCCTGCACTGGGCGTACGACAGCCGCAAGATTTGAATTACTCGGCCGCTACCGGGCGCCGAGCAACGGTACGACCGCGCCGTCGGGCCGCTATTGCATCAACGGCCGCGACGGCCAAGCCGGCGGCAAGCACCTGCCAACCTGGCCTGATGCCGACATCGAAATCAAATATCGTGGCCAGCACCCGGATCGGCGAGACACCAAAGGCCAACCCGATGCCGATCGCTTCGCCGAGAAATGTAACGACAGACACCGCGATCGCGAGCGCGATCAGGCTCAACGTGGACAGCTGGCTCACATCCTGCCAC
The DNA here is from genome assembly GCA_046731635.1 of Pseudomonadota bacterium. Taxonomy (GTDB): domain Bacteria; phylum Pseudomonadota; class Alphaproteobacteria; order Rhizobiales; family Xanthobacteraceae; genus Pseudolabrys. The sequence goes on from JBKPLN010000371.1 coordinate 2,578, forward strand.
CACGCAACCACCCGGTAGGCAATCAGCCAAAGGAACAGAGCGGCCGCGAAAGTCGGCACAGTGACATCCGCCTTTGTCTGCTGGAAGTAGTGGATGAGCGCCAGCAGGGCGATCGCGTACACCGCCTGATGCAGGCGGCGCCAGCGCAATGCGCCCAGCCGGCGCACCATGCCATCGGTCGAGGTCGCAGCCAGCACAGCGAGACCGATCCAGGCCACGGCGCCGACGATCAGATAAACGCG
>JBKPLN010000372.1:0-5695 GCA_046731635.1 Pseudomonadota bacterium
GGCGCGCGGGGGTGACAGTGCCAGAGCGGGTTCTTGCCGAAGTCGTGGAGGTCGCATCCGGTCACCGCGACACCACAACAGGCTCGATGGTGACGCCAGCTACTGGCGAAATGTGGCTCGTGCGCGCTGTCTCGCCGAAGAGTCCCGAGTTCGGTGTCATCGCCATCAATCTCGGACACGAATCAAAGGAACGTTCTGACGAACTGCGCATTCGGGTCGATGCAGTCCTGTCGGATGCGACCGCGACGCTCGAACGGCTTGGCGTCGCCCACGCCATCAGCGAAGCGCGCATGCGCTCGCAGACCGACCAATTGCGCGAGGCGCTGATCGGGTCCGTCAGCCACGAGCTGCGTACGCCGCTTGCTTCGATCCTCGGCGCGGCAACCGTTCTGAGCGCGGCACCGGCGTTGCGGAATGAGAAGAAGCTGACTGCATTGGTACTTGACGTTCGCGACGAAGCCGAGCGGCTCAATAACGACATCCAGAATCTGCTCGACGCCACGCGTATCAGCAGCGATGGTGTCAAGCCGCATTCCGAATGGGCGGATCCGGCCGACATCATCAACTCCGCGCTGGAACGTTGCCGCCACCGCCTTGCCGATCGGCGTCTCACGATCGACCTTCCGTCGAACCTGCCGTTGATCCACGTCGATCCCGTACTGGTGCAGCAGGCGTTGATTCAGATTTTCGACAACGCGGTGAAATACTCCATCCCCGGTTCCCGCATCGCGGTCGACGCAAGCACGTGCAACGGCCGCCTGGTCGTCAGCATTACTGATCATGGTGCTGGATTGACTAATGCCGAGAAGACAAAGATCTGGGACCGGTTCGCCCGCGGCGAGCGGCACGCGGCGACCACGAGTGGCTCGGGGTTGGGACTGTGGATCGCCAATGCTTTTGTTGCAGCCAACGAAGGAAAGGTAACTGCCTCCAGCGAAGGCCCCGGCCTTGGCACCACAGTGACCATCGAATTACCGGTCACGCAGGCAGCCGTTCCGCAACTAGAGAGCGACACCGATGAGTGAGCCATCCCCTATCGTTCTCGTCGTAGACGACGAGATTCAAATCCGCCGGTTTCTGCGCACGGGCTTCGAGCTCAACGGTTTCATTGTTCACGAAGCCGGGACCGGAGCGGAAGCGATCCGCTCGGCGACCCTGCGCCCGATCGACCTGGTCATCGCCGACCTGGGCTTGCCCGACATGGATGGCGCCGAGGTGGTGGAACGCATTCGGTCATGGTCAACCGTCCCCATCATCGTCTTGTCGGTGCGCTCGAACGAAGCGGAAAAAGTTCGTCTGCTCGAGCTGGGTGCAGACGACTATGTGGTGAAGCCCTTCGGGATGGCGGAGTTGCTGGCGCGGGTTCGCGTGGCGCTGAGGCGCCAGATGCGCGCTGTATCAGGTGAGCCAACCGTCAAGGCGGGTCCGCTCACAATTGATCTCGCTGCCCGCGCGGTGTTCCTGAACGACAAACGCCTGACACTGACGCCGAAGGAATACCGGCTGCTGCAGGTGCTCGCCCAGCACGCGGGCAACGTGGTCACTCACCAGCATCTGCTGAAGGAAGTCTGGGGCTCGATCCACGTGCACGACACTCATTACCTGCGCATTTTCGTGCGCAAGCTGCGCCAGAAGATCGAGCCGCATCCGGACTCGCCGAAGATACTTGTGACCGAGTTGGGCGTCGGCTACCGACTGGTTCAGTCGGGCAATGAAATCGAGGCTCCGGCCTGGCCCGAAACGACGCCCGCAAAGAGCGAAACCTGATAACGATGGCAGTTGTTCGAACTGCCTTCCTTGACAGGATGAGTGTTTCCCCGCCATAAGCATGTCGCGCGGGCCCTTGGGTCCGCGCGCTTTTTCGAGGGCCAATTAAGCCCTTAAAAACAAACGACAAACCGACTGAAAGAAGCCGGTCCGGATTATCCGAGCACCGGGATCGAACACACGAGGACGAAAGATGTTCGCAGTCATCAGGACAGGCGGCAAACAGTACCGGGTCGCCGCCGAGGACGTGATCCGGGTCGACCGGGTCAGCGGCGAGCCCGGCGAGATAGTCGAGTTCGGCGAGGTGCTGGTCGTCGGCGGGGACACGCCGCAGCTCGGCACGCCGACCGTTACAGGCGCCACCGTTGCCGGCGAGGTGCTTCAGCATACGCGCGGCGACAAGGTGATCGCATTCAAGAAGCGCCGGCGCAAGAATTCACGCCGCAAGCGCGGCTATCGCCACGAGTTTTCGGTGATCCGCATCACCGAAATTCTCACCGACGGGGCCAAGCCGTCGAAGACGGCGACGCCACGGCCCAGGCGCGTACCGAAACCGGTTGAGACTGCAGCTCCGGAAGCAGAGGCAAAACCGGCCAAAACCAAGGCAAAGAAGCCGGCCAAAGCGGCCGCAAAAAAGCCCGCCAAGGGCGCCACAAAGAGCAAGAAGAAGTGAGATGATTCCTTCACGGAATCGGTGTACAGGGTAAGAGAATTCGAGAAACCACTATGGCGCACAAGAAGGCAGGCGGATCTTCACGAAACGGCCGCGACTCCGCGGGCCGGCGGCTCGGCTTGAAGTCGACCGGCGGCGAGATCGTGCTTGCCGGCAATATCATTGCGCGCCAGCGCGGCACCAAATGGCACGCCGGCCCTAATGTCGGTACCGGCAAGGATCACACCCTCTTCGCACTCATCGATGGAAAGGTTCAGTTCGCAACGAAAGCAAAAGGCCGCACCTACGTGTCAGTGGTACCGATGACGGAGGCTGCGGCCGAGTAAGACGGTGGACATAACGAGGTCCGCCGGTCATTCCAGTCAAACCGGCGGGGCCTTGTAAGGCTCTGAGAGGGGGAGACGGGTGACCGGCTCCCCCTCTCAACTTTTCAAACCTGGAGCCTGTACCATGACACTACTAGAGGAAATTCCGAGAGAGCCTTACCGCGAGGGAAGTATTCCCGTCCTCGAGACCAAGCGCCTTGCCTTGCGCGCGGCGCGCCTCGAGGACGCTAAAGCGGTAGCAGCGCTCGCCAACGACCGCCGTATCGCAGAAAACACCGCGCGCATTCCGCATCCTTACAAGATCGCGGATGCCGAGAAGTTCATCGGTGGGGCCAACAAGGACGGCGAGGCGGCGTTCCTGATCACGCTGCGCGACAAGACCGTTATCGGCGCGTGCGGCATCATGTTCCACTTCGACGAGACGCCGGAGCTCGGCTACTGGCTCGGCGTGCCGTACTGGAATCAGGGCTACGCCACCGAGGCGCTGCATGCATTGATCGACTACGCCTTCACCGACCTCACGCACGAGGCGTTGCAGGCCGGATCGCGGGTGACCAATCCGGCTTCGCGTCGGGTGCTGGAGAAGTGCGGATTCCAGTGGACCGGCGTCGGTCTCTATCGCATCAACTCGATCAAGTCGTCGGCGCCGATCGATCGCTTCCGGCTTGAACGGCGCATCTGGTCGGCGCTCAAGACCTGGGGCCGGATGAAGAAGGTGATGTGAGCAGTCCTTTCTCCGTTCATTCCCGCCCCCGCCTACGCGGGGGCAGGCTCCAGCGGGAATCCAGAGCAACACGTTCATGTCTCTGGGTCCCCGCATTCGCGGGGACGAACGGAAAATTTAGGAAGCGACCTTGTACTCCGTTCATTCCCGCGTAAGCGGGAATCCAGAGCAACACTTCATGTCTCTGGTCCCCTCAGTTCGCGGGGAGAACGGAAACGCGCTGCTAGGCGCCTGCCGGTCGAACGGCGTGCTCGAACTTCGTGGCAAATTCTTCCAGCTCATCGCGATTGAGATCGCTGATCGCGAGAAAATTCAGGCCCTGATCGGTCCAGCGCCGGACGTTGAACCCTTGCACGCTTTCCAGCCTGGGCGATGCCATCGGAGCCCCCACTCCCTGCGCAACGAACAGATTGATCACGTGCACCCGGCGCCGATAGACGATCGCCGCCACCGGCTTGCCGTCGATGAAATCGAGCCGGCCGCCGATCAGGGTAAAGCCTTGCGCGGTGAGATCGATCACCGGTGGAGCGAGATCGATGCGGCCATTGAACCACGGCTTCACGGTGTGCTGGTCGCTCGACAGCACATCGGTCAGGTGATCCGCCTGCAGAGACCGCAAATGCGCCGAAACCGCTTCGCCGAGGATGCCCTTGTCCTGGCCTTCCCGCACGACCATCAGCGTCAGGCCTGATGCCGCAACAGCCGAAGCAAGAGTGCCAATCGCGAAGCCTTTCAAGAGTGTGCGCCGGCTGCTCGTTACCGCGGAAGGCACCACGCGATCGATGCTCCGCCGCAAGGAGGCCGGCGCCGTGTACCGCAGGTTGTCGCGCCGCATGGCCTGCTGCAAATCGCGATAGGCGGCGAGCTGCGCGGCACATCGCCTGCATGTCGCCGCGTGAGCTTCGACGTCCCGCGCGTGCCCGGCGTCGAGCTCGTCGTCGATCAGCGCATGCAACATGACTTCGGCTTCGTCGCAGGTCATCAGCCCTTCTCCTCCGCGAGCCATGCCGCGCGCAACAGCGCGCGCCCGCGCGCAAGTCGCGACATGACGGTGCCGACGGGCACCCCGGTGACGTCGGCAATCTCGCGATAGCTCAGATCATTGATCTCGCGCAGCACGATCACCTCGCGGAATGCTTGCGGCAGCTGCACAATGAGCCGCTGCACGGTTTCACCATCGACACGTTGCAGGGTTTCCGTTTCCGGCGAAGGCGCCTCGCTCCACAGTCCGGCCGTGGCACATTCCGTTTCATCAGGATTGTCCGACAACGTGCCCGCAAGCATGCCGCGACGCGCGTATTCGGCGCGGCAAACGTTGCGCAATATCGCCAGCAGCCATGGCTTGATCGGCCCGCCGCGAAACGACTCAAAATGCCTGAACGCGCGCAGGTAACACTCCTGCGCCGCATCCTCCGCGTCGGCATTGTTGCGCAGCAGGTAGCGCGCAAGCGTGTAGACGTCATCGAGATAAGGCAGCGCCGCGAGGCGGAAACGCTCCGCCTTGTTACGATCGACGCCTCCCTCGTAAGCCATGCTGCCGGTCCGACCCGTTGCGTCATCACGGCGGCGCAATGCTTCCGGTCGCCGCCTCGACGACGATTGTCCCGGTCATGTGCGGATGCAAGGAACAAAAGTATTTAAAAGTGCCCGCTGTCGTGAACGTGAACGAGAACTTGTCATCGCTGTCGAGCGCCTTGGAGCGGAAATTATTCAGCGAAACCACGGTATGGGGAATGTCGTCTTCATTAACCCAGGTAACCGTGGTGCCTGATTTCACCTTCAATTCCCGGGGCCCGAACGTGAAGTTGCCGATCTTGATCGCAACCTCGTCTGCGGACGCCGGCACCGCCATCCAAACCAGCATGGCTGCAATGCCTGCAACGCAGTTCGTCAGAAGTTTTGCTTTGCTCATTGCGTCTAGCCTTGCAGGGGCGTGTCGATGATGGCGAGGCGTTGCTCGTTCTGCTTGAACGTGACGCTGGCGATGCCGAGCATGCTGCGCAGTTTGTCATCGGCGACTTTCATCGGTCCGGGCGAAGGCGCCGCACCGGGCGCGGGCTGCGGAAAGGCCGTCGAGCGTGCGGTGTGGAAGGTCACGTTGCCTTCGACCTTCTGCATGACCTGATGGATGTGACCGTTGAGCACGGTCACAGAGCCGAATCTTTTGAGATAACCGAGTGCGCGGGCGCCATCTTCCGTGCCCCA